>JAJRUK010000028.1 GCA_024277835.1 Planctomycetota bacterium
AAAGCACCGGACAAAGCGCCGACGCTCACGGACGCGCGATCCTGGTATCTAAGCGGGGAGTACGATCGGGCAGCCGAGGCATACAACGCGCTGACGCAAGACGCCGCGACGCGGGCGGAGGCGGGGGTTGGCCTGGCGGAATGTCGGGTGGCGATTGGGGAATATGGACAAGCTCTGGCTGGTCTAACAGAACTCAACGCCACAAGTGTCGCTTCCTGGCACGTCGGTCTCGCGCAGGTGTACCGTATTGTTGGCGACTACGCGAAGGCAGAGTCTCATGCGCGAGAGGCGCTCCGGCTGGATAAATCGTTCGTATCGGCACGGCGCTTTCTGGGGGAATTGCTCGAATACCTCGGGCGGCGCGCGGAGGCGGTGAAGGTTTATGCGTGGTTTGATCAGCGAATGGTGGCTGGCGGCGACCTCCCGCGTGAGCCGGCGTGGATGACAGACGTTGGGGTTGGTTTTCTTCGATACAGCGAGTTGACCCAGACAAACGTCTTGTCACGTACAGAGCACGTCCTGCAAGAAATGCTACAGATGGCCTACGGGCGACTTGATCGTAGTTACTATCCCGCGCGACTCGCGGCGGCAGACCTGCTTCGACGAAAATTCAGCAACGACGACACCGACGGAAGCGTCTCGGACTATGAAGGCGCGCTGCGAATCAACCCAAACCTGCCCGCCGGTCATGTCGGACTGGGTCGCGTTGCGCTGGAGGGCTGGCGCTTCGAGGAGATCGAAAATCGCGTCGAAAAGGCCCTAGAAACCAATGCGAAGTACGCCCCGGCGATTCACCTGCTAGCGCATAAGGAGATCGTTGAGCGTCGCTATGCCCAGGCGAGCGAAACGGCGCAGCGAGCTTTGAAGATCAACGAAAATGACCTCGTGGCCTTGTCGCTATGGGCAGGCGCGGAAACGTGTCAGTACAACAAGGAAAAGGTGCGCGAAATCGAGGCTCGCGTGAAGGCGATCAATCCCAACTGTGCCCCTTACTATCGCATGCTCGGAGACACGCTTGGCGGAATTCGTCAATACGCAGCCTCAGAAAAGCACTATCTTCGGGCAATCGAACTCGATGCGACCGACGCGAACGCGCGGACGGAGCTTGGCATGATGTACATGCAGTGGGGGCTTGAAAAGAAGGCGCGCGACGCGCTTGACGGAGCGTGGGCGATCGACCCGTACAATCAGCGGACGAAGTTTACGCTGGAGCTTCTCGACGGGCTATCCAAGTTCGCAGTGCATGAGACGGAGCACTTTCTCATCCACTATGACGAGAAACGCGACCCGGGTCTGGGAGCGTTTATCGCGACCCTTCTTGAACCGATCTATGAAACGGTCACTAGCGACTACGGAGTCGAACCGGATGTGAAGACGATCATCGAGTTCTTCCCGACGCATCGGCAGTTCGGCGTTCGCATTACGGGCAAGCCGTGGATTCACACCGTTGGCGCATGCACCGGGAGTGTGATCGCGCTTGCGACACCGAGAAAATCCGCGGACCTCATGGGTCGGTATAACGTGCGGCGCGTGCTGTTGCATGAATTCACGCACACCGTCACGCTCGCTGCCACCGAAAACCGGATACCGCATTGGTTTACGGAGGGTCTTGCCGTTTTTGGTGAAGATGCCCCGCGTAGCTTCGACTGGATGGTACTGCTGGCGGAAGCGACGCGGCAGGATCGACTATTTACGCTCGAATCAATCGACTGGGGATTCATGCGCCCCAAACGCGCGAGCGATCGACAGATGGCCTATGCACAAAGCGAATGGATGTGCGAGTTTATTGCAGAGCGGTTTGGGTACGACATGCTGGGGAAAATGCTGAGTGAGTATCGCGGCGGTCGAACGCAGAAAGAGACGTTCACCGATCTTCTGAAAATCGAAACCGACACGTTCGACGCGGAATTCGTCGCCTGGGCCAAGCCGCAGGTGAAACGCTGGGGATTCGATCTTCGCCCGTCGGGAGATGTGTTCAAATTGCGCGACAAAGCCTCGTCGCCAACGGTCTCCGCGAAAACGCTCGGTCAGCTTGCACGCGCGGAGCTTGATGTCTCTGAACTCGATCGAGCACTCGACGCGGCGCGGCGGGCGATCGAACTCGATGAAAACGAAGTCGATGCGCTTGAGGTTCTTTCTCGAATCTTGTTCATGTACTCCGAGGGGAAGGTTCCTGAACCATTGCGGGATATGTTCGAGAAAGAAGCGCTGCCAGCCGCTCGGCGACTGCTCGCGCAGAAACCGGAAAACTGGGCAGGACTCAAGGTCGTCGGGCAGGTCATGCTCTACAACGAAGAGTGGGACAAAGCTGAGACCGCCCTGAAAACACTGCAACGAGTGTGCCCGGCGGACCCGTTTAGCTGGCGAGGACTCGCGGGGATCTATCTTCATCGCGAAGACGACACCAAGGCACTTTCGCAACTATTGGAGCTTGCCCGAATCGAGCAAAACGACCCGGACATTCCCGGCACGCTCGGCGACATCGTCCGCCGAACGGGAAACGCGGGCGAAGCCAGCTACTGGTATCGCGAAGCACTCTCGATCGATCCGTTCAGCGTGGAATATCACCAGGCCCTTGCAGAAAACGCAGCAGAGACAGGCCGCATCGAAGAATCGCTCATCGAATACGAGATCCTGACGCAAATCGAACCGCACGTCGCCAAACACTTCGAATCAGCAGCCATCACGGCGAAAAGACTGGGGCGAAATAAACTAGTGCAAAAGTACGCCCGACGAGCCGTCGCCCTAGACGCAAAATCAACGGCGAAGCACCTGCTAGACGGTGAGTAGATCGTGTGGCATGGTCCACGCTTGCGTGGCCATGCTTTCGCAACAAGTAGGTCGGGTCATCGACCCGGCATCCTCGATGTGCCAAAACGTGGCACTTTTAATAAGCCTAGTCTTCCCGGACGGCGTCCAACCTATCCACCTCACGTTCGCCTCCGCGAGTGCCGGGTCGATGACCCGACCTACGGTACTTTACCTGAGAGTTTCAGGCTTTTTGTTTCCTCAGGAGCTCTCGAATTCGACTGTGACAGGTTTTCCAGTCTTCCACATAGATTGTGGAAACACCGCCAAAAGTTCGACTGTCATCCTTACAAACGTTCTCGTCGCAGGTCTTCCGCACGTAGATCGTCGCGATGAGCGGTCGTTTCTTGCCGTCGCCGCGCCGCAGCGTGCGACCAATGCGTTGAATTCGTTGACGTTTCGACTGACTAGATGCGGCCAACAGGGCAGCATCTA
>JAJRUK010000377.1 GCA_024277835.1 Planctomycetota bacterium
AGGAAGGTCAACGGGGGTGCCGCCGTGCTTATCCCACCGCCCATGCGTTAACTGAGGAGTAAGCTCAATGCGCAACCGGAATGACACTATTGTTCAGTCGCAATCATCCGCCGCCATCTCACGTGGCCACCGTACGATCTCTATCACCCGACTCGTGGCGACGCTCGTGAGCTGCTGGCTCTTCGCCTCGCCCGCGCTGGCGGACGGCGGTATCGCTGGTGGGTGCCCGACGAACCAGCCTTGCATTGAACTGGTGGCTGTTGCGATTAACGGTACGCCGATCACACCGACATCGAACGTCACCGTTCAGCCCGGTGATGAGATCGAGACGAATCTGTTTGTCTCGGGCTGGGGAGATATTCTTGGATTACTCAGAGGCTACAGGGTAGACCTCGAGTGGATATCGCCATCGGAAAGCGGGACGAGAGGAGCGGTTCTCCCGCTCGGTCTGCATGAACCGAACGGGGATCCTCAGCGAGCAGCCGAAATCGACACCGCCCGCGCGGACTATGTTTTCTTCGGGAAAGCGGCTTCGGTCCAAGTCGGGTCCGCCGCACCGAGCGTTCTTCCGTATCGCTTCGACGTAGGCCTTGTCGACTCGCTCGATCGCGTCGCCGACGATGGCGTACCCCGGTATGCGGGAACGTTCCGCCTTGTCGCCTCCGCGTTCGCTTGTGGTGAATTCGCCTACAATGACGCCTCTACGCGCGTGTTTACGGGCGAGGTGACGCCGCTGTTGACGACTGTCGCCGGTTTTGTCCCATTGCGAATCGGTATTGGCGGTGGCGAATGCGACTGCAACGCCAATGGCACCGACGACTTCGAAGAGATCGCTTCTGATACCGTGACCGACTGCAATAGCAACGGCGTTCCGGACGGGTGCGAGCCTGACTGCCAATCGAACGGAATTGCCGACGAATGCGACATTTTGGATGGAACCAGCATCGACTGCGACTCTGACCTTATCCCCGACGAATGCGAATCGCAGACCGACTGCAACAACAACGCGATTCGTGACGAGTGCGAAGTCGTCGGACCGGGCGCCAACGACTGCAACGGAAACGGCGTCCCGGACGATTGCGATGGCGGTAGTGACTGCAACGGTAACGGGTTGCTTGATTCGTGCGACATCGCCGAGGACACGTCGATCGATTGTCAATCCAACGGCGTTCCTGACGAATGCGACATCGCTTCCGGCACCTCGACGGATAACGACAGTAACGGTGTTCCGGATGAATGCGAAACCTACTGTGCGCTTTCCGCCTGTGGACCGGGTTCATGCATTTCGCTCAAAGCGGTCGCGATCAACGGCAACCCCATCGCGCCCACAAACAATGTCACTGTCGCGCGCGGGGACATCGTCGAAGCAGAACTCTGGCTCTCCTGCTGGGGCGCGGATATTGGATTACTTCGTGGCTACCAGGCGATCCTTGAGGGACACGATGCCGTTGTCAGCGGCGACGCCGGGCTCGTGCTTCCTGTCGGGTGGGATGCTCCGCTTCAACTCATCCCGTGTAATTCCATGCCTGATTGCCCGTTCGGGACCACTTGCTCGGCAGGTCAGTGCAAAGGGCCCAACCACTTGCCAAGCCTCGGTGCTTTCATTGATATGACGCGCGCGGACTACGTTCTCCGCGATATCGACCCACTTCCCATCATCGGAACCACAACATTGCACTACTTCATTGGAGGCGTTGCTCGCGATTTTACCGGCGCGACTGACGACGGGCAGCCAAAGTATGGCGGAACCCTTCTCTTGAGCGTGTCTGATGACGCGTGCGGTACGTTCACGTTCGACTTTGTTACCATGAGCATGTTTGCCGAGTCCGAGTTCTTTTCGCTCAACACCGGCTTTTCCGTCGTCCCCGGCACCCAACCGCTATTCATTCAAACACTCGACTGCGATTGCAACAACAACGGCGTGCTGGACGATGAAGAACTCGCCACGGGCGCGGCGAGCGACTGCAATGAGAACGGCATCCCCGATAGCTGCGACATCGCGAGCGGCACATCGCCCGATACCGACGGCAACGGCACACCCGACGATTGCTTCATCGCTATCCCAACCGTCAGCGAATGGGGTCTTGCGGTCTTGGCAATCCTCTTGCTCGTAGCGGCGAAACTCAGATTCGGATTCTTTGAAGTCAGGAGATCGACACGTGCGTAATGCTATCATACTAATGGGAACCTGTTTGTTTGCTTCGAGCGTATTCGCAGGCGGCGACACCTGCCCCAACTCCGCCTGTGGCCCGGGTTCGTGTCTTTCGCTCAAAGCGGTCGCGATCAACGGAAGCGCGATCGCGCCAACAAGCAACGTCATCGTTGCGCGCGGCGACGTCGTCGAAGCGGAAATCTGGCTCTCCTGCTGGGGCGCTGATGTGGGATTGCTTCGCGCGTATCAAGCGGTGCTTAGGGGCAGAGTAGGGGTCGAGAGCGGGGACAATGGCCTGGTTCTCCCGGTAGGATGGGATGCGCCGCTCGATCTAACCCCCTGCGTATCGACTCCCAACTGCCCTCCGGGAACCTCTTGCGTCGGATCAATGTGCTCAGGGCTCGCCCACTTCCCGGGCACCGGCGCGTTTATCGACACTGCGCGCGCGGACTTTCCTCTCCGCGACTTCGACCCACTCCCCGTCATCGGAACCACAACATTGAACTACTTGATCGGAGGTCTTGCTCGCGACTTTACAGGCGCAACGGACGACGGGCAGCCGAAGTATGGCGGAACGGTTCTCTTGGAGGTGGGCAACGACGCTTGCGGTGAATTCACGTTCGACTTTTTGAACACGGGGGTCAGCAGCATCTCCGAGTTCTTTTCGCTCAACGCCGGCTTTTCCGTCGTCCCCGGCACCCAACCGCTATTCATTCAAACACTCGACTGCGATTGCAATAACAACGGCGTGTTCGATGATGAGGAACTCGCCACGGGCGCAGCGAGCGACTGTAACGAGAACGGTATCCCCGATAGTTGTGACATCGCGAGCGGGACATCGCCGGACGCCGACGGCAACGGCACACCAGACGATTGCTTCATTGCTATCCCAACGGTCAGCGAATGGGGCCTGGCGGTTCTGGCGCTACTTCTGCTCGTAGCTGCCAAACTAAGATTCGGTTTTGCGCGACGCCGGGCTGCGTGAGCGAAACTCGCACAGCCTCCGAAGGGCGGGCATGGCCCGTCGATGCTTCACTCCAGAACATACCGGATCGCTGTGCGAAACTCGCTCTCACGATCGTTGGGTAGAGCATGACCCACGCCTTCGTAGATGCGAAGCTCAACGGTCGCGCCTGCTTGCTTGAGGTCGCTGGCTGCTTTTCGATTGTTCCCAACTGCCCCGTCCTGCGAACCGTTCATGATAAAAAACCGCGGGAACTTTGCCGTCGCGATCTTAGGCACGGGTGTCAGCTTTCGCTCATGATGCCCTGACATTGGGATCACGCCGGCGATGAGCGACGGATGACGAAGACCCACATAGAACGACATCGACCCGCCCTGCGAAAAGCCGGTAAGCACGATCTTGCCGGCGTCGATGTTATACTTTTTTCGCGTTCGCCTGATCGCCCCGAGAATCGCATACTCAGCCTGCTCCATGACGCCCCAGGTGAACCCGCCCGCATGAGGGGTATGCGCTTGTGGTGCGACGATAATCGCGCCCATTTCATCCGCGATTTTTTTCCAGAGTCTTATCATTGGCTTTGCCCGACCGCCGTAGGGATGTAGCGCGACAATCAACGGCGCAGACCTTGCAGGATCATAGTTCGCTGGAAGATGCGTCTCGAGCGGCGCTCGATCAACTCGCGGTTTGATCGCTTCAAGCTTCGCGTCGTTGTTGGCTTGGATGATCGCCATCGCCTCGGCGTAACCCGGATGCTCGCGAAGCGCATCAAGATCATCATCTCGCAGCATCGACGTCGTGAGAAAAAAACCGCGCTCCCCCGCAGCCCGCAACCATTTCACGCCGTTGTCCTTGTCCATCAGCAGCGAATAAGCGCACGCGAGGTTGTAGGCTGGGATGGGGTTCTCCGGCGTAAGGCGCGCAAGCGTCAAACCTGTCTCGATCGCGGCTTCGTAATCGCCGCGGTGCAGCGCCCCGCGGACCAGCCGATCAAGTCGCTCCGCCTGCCGCCCCGCGGTCGGCTCGGCGCGAACGGACTGCGCCGCCGACACCGAAAGCAACACCGCTACCACAAGAACAATAACGCCGCGCCATGCAGATGTAGATGCGATCGATTTCATCACGTATCCCCGGCGGCGCTTTTCGCCCCGTTGATGTAAATGCTCGCGCTCTCGACGAACTGCTCTGCCTCGTCTCGGTTTTTGAAGGGGCCGACGATATCGACCACAGCCTTTTCTTGTTTGAGAAAAACGACAACACCGAGTGGCCACGGTTTCACCGCGACGCGCGAGACGTTGGACCACGGAACCGAATGCTCGCCCGTCGTATCCGCACACCAGATCAGCGTGTCGCACGTAGACGCGACAACGTGCCCGGACCTCCAGAGTCCAAAATTGCGACGAACCATGAAAAACCAGGCGAACAATGTCGTCGCGATAATCAAGAAAGAAAAAACGATGGCGAAACTCGAGTTGATACCCCTGAGAACGCCCACGAAAATCTGCGAGGACATCTCGGCGACATAGAGCGAACCAAAGACCGCTGCGATCGCACACACAACCACGCCCTTGCGATTCTTTTTTCGCCACATCCCCGAGTGCTCGTCATACGCCAACCCGCACTCCGGACAACGATGCGCCGCCGGAAGACCCCGCAACGAATACCCGCAACTTGGACAGGCTTGCAGCATGAATGCGTTCGTATGAGCTTGGCCACGCGAGCGTGGACCATGCCACGTCGAAATGCTCAATAACCGCTCTGCTCCCCACCGCGTACAAGGAGGGGATAGGGTTGGCTCTATGGCGATTGAGGAACCCCCCTCAATCCCCCCTTAGTAAGGGCGGACGGAAGAGAAAGCACGCCTTCGTTGGCCGTTATTTGCCCTAAATATCCAGATTCTTCACGTTCACCGCGTTGTCTTCGATGAAGCGGCGGCGGTCTTCGACGTTGTCGCCCATGAGCAAGCGGAAAATGCGATCCGCCTCTCGACCGTCGAGGTCCGACTGCTCAAGGTCGTCCATATCCTCGGAAACAACGACCCGAAGAAGCGTTCGCACGTCCTTGTCCATCGTAGTGACCCAAAGCTCCTCCGAGTTCATCTCGCCAAGACCCTTGAACCGCTTAATCGCAAGACCCTTACGCCCCATGTCGCGAATCGCGGTTGCGACTAGCTGAAGATTGTCCACGTCGACCGGCTCCCCTTCGCCGGGCTTGAGCACGAACTTCGCCGGCGGCAGCTCACCCGTGACCAGCTCTTCGCGCTTCAAGAAAAGATCGTCGACCGATAGGCGTAGCTCTTCAATGCGGGCGAGAATCCCGTCGAGCAATTCGCATTCGGGAAGATGACTTCGCACGATGCGATGCGACGGGAAGTGTCCCTCGCCATTTCCATTCGTTCCGCCCTTGCTGTTTTCGCTCTCAGCCAGCAGGACGTGACGCGCCTCCATCACCTCGACGACTTCGCCGCCCTGCGACTCCGCCTCTTTGAGCAACGCAAGCGCCTCTTCGTCTACAAGATAGAGGCGCTCTGTCTCTGCGCCCGGACGATGGACATTGACAAACAGCTTAGGCAGACCCTTCTCCGGATCGCGATGGTCGCTGACAAGTTTCGCAAAAGAAATCCCGCGGCGCGATAGCACCCGGGCCTGAGCGTCAAGCTGATCCAAATCGTCGATCAAGCTTCGAAGCTGTTCGCCCTCGATCACGCGATCGTCCTTGCCCTCTCCGCAAATCAGCAACGATGTACCCGCAAGACCAATCTCCGCGAGCTTTTTATTCAGCGTGTTGTCGTCGAGCAGATATTCAATCTGCTTGCCCTTTTTCACCTGATAGAGCGGCGGTTGGGCGACGTAAATCTTGCCCGCCTCAAGCAGTGGCCTCATGTGGCGGAAGAGGAATGTCAACAGCAACGTACGAATATGCGACCCGTCAACGTCCGCGTCGGTCATGATAATAATCTTACCGTAGCGACATTTATCGACGTTGAACTCGTCTTCTCCGATCCCGCAACCAAACGACGAGATCATTTTTGTAATTTCGTCGTGCGATAGCATTTTGTCGATGCGGGCTTTTTCGACGTTGAGAATCTTCCCCTTCAAAGGCAAGATCGCCTGCGTAAACGAGTTGCGACCCTGCTTTGCAATACCACCAGCCGAGTCGCCCTCGACAAGGTATAGCTCCGTCTCGTCGGCGTTCTTGCTACGACAGTCCCAGAGCTTCCCCGGCAGTCCGCCGCTACTCAGAGCACTCTTTCGCGACAAATCCCTCGCACGTCGGGCAGCCTCTCGTGCTTGCGCAGCCTGGACTCCTTTTTGAACCACACGTTTCGCATCGGCTGGGTTCTCTTCAAAGTAGTTGCCGAGCTTTTCGTACAAGAGTTGCTGCAAGAACGTCTCGACCTCGGGATTCAAGAGCTTGACCTTCGTCTGTGCTTCGAACTTCGGATCGCGCAGCTTCACCGAGACGATGGCGGTCAACCCCTCGCGCCAATCGTCGCCCGTTACCGTCGTGTTGCCCTTAATCAGATTGTTCTTGCGAGCGTAGTTGCTCGCCACGCGTGAGATCGACATCCGCGTAGCAGACAGATGCGTACCGCCGTGGATGTTATGAATATTGTTCGTAAAACAGAGAATGTTTTCTGCGTAAGCGTCCGTAAACATCAAGACGACCTGAGCGCTCATGTCCCCAGCACCATCGTCGCCGTCGATCACGATCGGCTCTTTATGAAGCGATTCCGCCCCGCCTGCGGTGTGAAGGCAAAAGTCCTTCAACCCCTCTTCGTAACAAAAATCTGCCTCGCGACCGCCCGTTTCATCGACAAGACGAATGCGCAACCCGCTGTTGAGATATGCAAGCTCGCGCAAGCGCGCGTTGAGCGTGTCGAACTTGAACTCCGCGCCCTGAAAAACCTTCGGATCAGGCTTGAACTTGATGCTCGTGCCAGTTGTTTCTGTTCCCGCCGGTTCGCTCGTCATTTCGTGCGTCGTGTCGCCGTGGGCAAATGCCATCGAATGGCGCTGCCCCTCGCGATGAATCTCGACCTGACACCACTCGCTCAACGCGTTGACAACGCTCACGCCCAACCCGTGCAACCCGCCCGAAACTTTGTAGCTACTGCTGTCGAACTTACCGCCCGAGTTCAGCACCGTCATGACAACCTCGAGCGCGGGCTTACCGTTGAGCTTCGGGTTCTCATGCTCGATCGGACCCACCGGAATGCCGCGACCATTGTCCACGACCGTGCAACTGCCATCCGCGTTGAGTCGAACCAGAACCTCTGTGCAGAATCCTTCGAGCGCTTCGTCCACCGCATTGTCGATCACCTCGTACGCAAGGTGATGGAGTCCCGCGGAACCCACGCCGCCAATGTACATGCCCGGATTCTTGCGAACAGCCTCTAGCCCCTCAAGCACCGTAATGCTTGATTCGTCGTAGGTCTTTGGTGTTGTCGTGGTTGTATCTGCCATAAAACTTTCAGCTCACTCGCCCTCGCCCGTCAATCGATGCGGTATCCTCGCGTTCCGTAGGCAAAGGCTATTCGTTTGATTTTCAACTTCGCGGGCAGCGCCTCGCGCAATCTTCCTGTCCATTTCCGCGTCAGGCTCGCCGTCGCGTTCGCCTCCGCGACGCCAATCCGAAGCACGCCCTGCTCAATCCCCTCGATCCGGCAAAGATCGCGAAACTCGTCGTCCACAATCTCGCCAACGCGTGCTGCCACCTCTTCCACCGGCAGCGTCTCGCGCTCCATCCGCTCCACAAGACCAGCCATCGTAGAACCGATCGACACGACGCTCGACTCACGCTTGCGGTTTCTCGCAACCCACTCCAGTCGAGTTTGGTTCGATTGAGACTCTTCGCCCATCGCGTCAATCCTTCGCAAGCGCCCGATACACGGACCCTCTACGCCGACGTCAAGTTTACCGGCATCACGACGTGCAGAAAGTCTTCGCTCTTTTTAATAAGCCCAGGCCTGTTCGCTTCGCAAAAGGCAAACGAAATCTTGTCCGTATCCGCCACCCGCAACACATCCATCAAGAACACCGGATTAAATCCGATCTCCGTCGTTTCGCCTTTGTACTCGATGGGCAGCGAAATCGTCGCCTCGCCCTGCTCCGGAGCACGCGATGCGATCGTCAACTCGTCCTTCGCAAAAGAAAGACGAACGCCTTTGGACTCTTCGTTCGTGAGCAGCGCCGCCTGTCGCAACTTCCCCTGAAACTCGCTCGTGTTGAGATGTACAACGCGATTGCAATCCTGAGGAACGACGTCTTGATACTTTGGAAAATGACCCTCGATCAGGTTGGAACTCAGCGTCGCCCGTCCGACTTTCAAAATAACCCGGTTGCTGGCAATCTGCACCGCCACCGGCGCATTCGCTTCCCCCGGAAGCCTCGCAAAAAGTTGCAACGCCTTACCAGGGACGATCGCCTGCGACTCGCCCTTCGCCCCACCGTCTTCGAATTTCATCTTCGCCACCGACAAACGACGACCATCCGTCGCCGCCATCGTAAGCTGCTTCGGCGTCACTTCCCACAAGACGCCGTTGATCGCATAGCGCGTGCTCTCCTTCGCGCACGCGAACACCGTCCAGTCGATCAGCCCCGACAGAGACTCAGCCGAAACCACGAAGTCTGGGTCGCCTTCCAAATCGGGAACCGTCGGAAAGTCGGTGGCTGTATGCGTGTTGATTTTGAAATGACTGCCCACGCCCCGCACGTTCAGCACGTTGTCCTTCACCTCGACCATCAGAATCTCGTCCGGACATTCGTGAACGATCTTCGAGAATGTGTCGGCTGTCACCAGCGCCTCGCCCGGCTGATCGACTTCGACCTGCGTGACCGCGCACCGCAGACCGATCTCGTTATCGGTGGCCGAAAGAAGGACGACGTCCGCACGGGCTTCCACGTGTACGCACTTGAGAATCTCTTTCGGTGTTCGAGTCGAAGCGACACCGCAGACCGCCCCCAGAGCTTCCGCAAGTTCTCCCCTGTTGAATCGAAGCTTCACGCCAGCATCCTTCCTCTCAAG
>JAJRUK010000378.1 GCA_024277835.1 Planctomycetota bacterium
AATCGAACCTGATCGATCGAGAAGTCGTACCACATCAGTCCCTTCCAGGACACGAGCGTCTTTGACGGTCCGCTATTGTCCGACGAACCAAAGAGATCGCCACGCTGCGGCACTTCTTTCACCGTTTTCGGATCAGGAATCTCGAAGTCTTCGAGCATCAAGGTGCCAGGCCCCTCGATCAACATCTTCGAAACCTCGCCGCGAAGGTTGACCGATAGCTTAGGACCGGCAAGTCGCGCACGACTCTTGAGCGTCCCCGTCGCTTCGTTCATCTCCGATGTTAAAGCCACCGCATCACCCCAAGCGTGAATCGAAGTCAGTTCCTTACTGGACATTCGCCCAGAGAGCGCCGCACGACCGCGCGACTTCGTCAGACCCACACTCTCCGAGAGCAACCCCACGACGCCCCAATCCTCCGTCGCCTTTGCGGGTTTTTCTTTCTGAACGACATCGCCGAACTCAGCCCGAAGCTGGTCGCAATCGAACGTCGTATGCGCGTCGCTGGCTGCGTGAACCTTGCCGTAAAAGTTTGCGACGTTGCGCGTCCCCTCGTAGGCCATCCGATCTTTCCACGTGATCGCGATCGGTACCGCACGATCCGACTTGCTTCCGTCAAGATCGCGCTGCGATTGAAACGTCATCCGACCCGGACCGGGAACCTTCGCACGCTCTTTCGCGACGTCCAGTTCGATCTCGCCACCAACCACGCTGAACGTATCCGTCCGAACCGACGCCGGCGCGCCCTCGCTACCGTAGATATTCGCGGTCTCGATCCCGCGCCCGTCAGCCAGTGCACAATCCAGACGATCCGCCGAGACATCGAGACCCTGCGAAGGATCGAACACGCTCACGTCGCCGTACGCCCGCAATCGCGACGCCTGAGCCGTCAATCGACCCGATGAATCCGCCCCGTGCGAATCCGTAACGCCCGCACTCCGATCTGAACTTACAACGGCGTCTGAAACTTCAACTTCGCTCACTGGCTTGGAAACGTGCGTGAAATCGACGACAAGCTTCTCGCTCGCTCGCAACGTTCGCTCAGACTGAATCGCAACCACATTCCCGGTCGCCACCGCGACCGTCGGAAGCGATCGTCCGTCAGCCGTCGGCGCCAGTGAGACCTCAATCTCATCGCTCGTCGTTCGGTCACTCCCGAACGTCATCACGACATTTCCAAGACCCCGAAGGTTACGCAGATACTGACTATCCCGCTGCCAACCCCTTCGCGACCCGAAAGTGAACTCAACCCGATCCGCGCTAAGGCCCGTGTCTTCGCGAATGACAGCCGCATCCCCGGTAACCACGACCTCTTCAAGAAGCCGGCTCTCGATCGTGCGAATCGTTCCGGTAAAATCAGGCACCGTCCGCCGAACAACCCGACCCCGCGCCGCCAGCGTCTTCCCGAAACGAATCGACCCGTCAGAAGCCGCGGAACCTCCAGCACTCACGACACTACCGCCAGCCGCTACCCCGGTCATATCCCCCGACACAACGCCAGGCCCGGTCATGTCGATGCTAAATCGCTCGCCCTCCCGACGCATCGAGACAGACCGCCCCATCAGGTTTCCCTGCGTGAGCGAACGAACCACAACGGGAATCGCCTCCGTGCCAACAAGCTTCAGAGACGACGTGTCCGGCGTATACGAAAGCTCCGTGCAAACCGCTTCGCCGTCTACACCGCTCAACTCCGCCGGGGAACCGTAGGCAAGAATTTTCGCCCGCCCGCCTTCCTGGTATCGCGGATGATCCGCCCCCAAAGCATCCAGCGCAAGACGACCGCTCCACGTCAGATGAATACGCCCCGTCGATGGCGTTGAAGAAGAGGCTGGGGATTTCGCGTCGCTGCCAGATGAACCGCTTCCCGACCGAACCTGCTTCTTTTCTCGATCGCCAAAGTCCCGAAGCACCTCAAGCGCATCTGCCTTCAAACGCGAAACGGTCTGCCCCGCAGACATCTGCCGAACATCAACGTCGTCCTCAAACCGCGCAAGGTATCGAACCGGCGCACGATTGGGCTTGGCGTCCTCGTCACCGGTGCCCGCACGATAGATCGGAACCCCGTCCGCCGTTTTCTCCGGCAGGTCGCCTCCCTCTGAAGGCGCAACCACAGCTCTGCCCTTCGGCGCATCCCGCTGCGCGAGACGACTTTCGATCGACGCCCGAATCCACTCGACGATACTCGTGCGAGCAGGAGACGGCGTGTCGGCTCCTGGCATCGATAGCCCAAGACCCTGCCCGTCTCCGAGCAGTTCAATCGACCCGCCCCGGCCAATTCGCATCGCCTCCACCCGACTCTCCGCCTCGTTGAAACGAATCTCCAGATCATCCGCCGCAAAAAGAAGATCGCTCGCGACTAACTTGAGCTTCCCGGGTACGATCAGCTTGTCGTATTCGAGATCGAACTCCAGCGTCTCCGTCTCGATCCGCACCAAATCTTCGGGGCGGGGATGATCGCGCTCTTCCATGCTGAGCGCGGCATTGTCTGCGTCCGTCCGCCGATCAAAAATGATCACAACATCGCCGGTCAACCATCCGCGTCGAGGATCCAACCCGCCCGCACTCTTGCGACGCGCGTCGAGCATCCCCTCGGCGGCAGTCACGCGCACGTCGTTGCCATCATTTGTGCGCATC
>JAJRUK010000379.1 GCA_024277835.1 Planctomycetota bacterium
ACATCAACCGACTCGATGATTTGGCCGTAGGGTCTTTGGCTATATCTCGGAATGTTTGCAGGGCGGCGGGTCAAACCCGCCGCCCTTTTTCTTTTCAAAAAACGCAGCGAGAACCTGCCCAGGGGACTGCCAAATGAGCAACGCACTCGGTGATGCTGCGCATCGCGAAACGCCCGTTCGCCGCGGAGTGATCGGCGTTGTCGAGCACGGTGGCCTCCTCTTGATGATCCGCAGAGCAGAGGGAGTCCCGAAAGGCGGCGCATGGTGCTTCCCCGGGGGACACGTTGAGCCAGGCGAGCGACCCGGGCAAGCCGTCGTACGCGAGCTGCGCGAAGAGCTAGGAATCGACGTCGCACCGACCGACCGCGTCGGAGCTGTCCACGTCCTGGACTCGCGTCACGTACTTGCAATCTGGCGGGTTAACCACTTGGACGGCGAAATCCAACCCGCCCCCGAGGAGGTCGCCGAAGTCGCATGGATGACGCCGCGAGACATTCGATCGCTCACGAACGGACTTCCCTCGAACGATCGCGTGTTGACATTATTGGGTTTCTAAGTGATTTCGCATCGAAGCCCGGTTGCAAACTGCGCTGCTGTCCGCGATAATCCGCGAACCAAATGGGGCCATGGCGCAGTTGGGAGCGCGTCTGCATGGCATGCAGAAGGTCGCGAGTTCGAGTCTCGCTGGCTCCAGTGGAAGTAGTGAATGCCGATCCAAAGTCTGGCCATTCCGTCAGCGCCGTCCGGTTAACGAAAAACCAACAAAGAGCGTGCGCTCAGTCTTCATACCTAGCGAAGATCCTTATTCAACGCCCAAAGCGTAAGCTCCGTATCGAAAGCAACCGCGTCATTTCCTGATTCCAGGACCGCCCCCGCCGCAAAGAAGTCGAACAACAGCTGGTCCGGTGCGTACTCATACTCCGCGCCGTCAAGATCGAGCTGGCCATACGGCGGCAAGAGAAACTCGCCGTGGATCACCTCCGCGACCGTCTGGAAAGACCAGGCGTTGTACTCCCACGCACTCATGTCACGGTAATTGATAATCGTCGCAGCCCCCGAGAGATGATTCCATCGAATCTCAGCCCCTGACGCTTTCTCGACGGCCCAGATCATCACATATCCACGAATGCGCGTTCCACCGGGATTGGTTGGGTCGTCGTCGGGACACGCCTCCCCAAGAACCGTAATCGGAGACGCCCCCGCCGGACCGCCGGTGCGCGCCGACCAGTAAATTGGCTGGTTGGCTGTAAGGGTGAAAACGTTGTCCGCCCACATGCATGTGTCCCCTTGCACGAGGTACATCTGAAGGAGAACTTCCCTCGGATAGTCGTTCGTTAATTCAAGAAACGTATCTTGCACGACGTTGCCTTCCGCGTCCCACTTAACCTCCACGCTTGTGTACACCAGAAGACTGCCCTTCTTACCGACGCCGCCGCGCGCCTCGGCGCTGACGATCGACCGCGCGGTCTCGGCGGAAATGATCGGATCAACCGGCATCGCCGCTGAGAGGAATGCGCGCCGCGAAGCGCTCTCCTCTATGTCAGTACTTTGACTGATCGCAGGAACCGAGATGCCTCCGGCGGGCGAGTACTCAACAACACCCGCCTGCACCCCTTGCCCGACAAGCGTCTTTCCCGAACGAGCGACATTTTGACCGAACGACAATACGCGCGACGCGACGCCCAACAACGGTGCGTCGATGCTGTCCTCGCCGCACACGACGGGGCTTGCAACGCCGTCGATACGAGCCTTGCCGCGGTTGGTCTGAAGAAAGACGCGCCACAGCTGATTCGGAGCGCCGTCGGCGAATTCGCTGAGCAACGTAGAATCCCACGACTCAACACACCGCTGCGCCCCCGAGAAGCGTCGTTCATTCTCGTTCCAAATCGCCAATAGTGCCTTCGTCGTTGGCGGGCAAGTGATACCGCAACAAGCGGTCAAATCATGAACGCACCCAAAATCCGGATCGCACGAGTCAACCGTGCAGGGATCTTGATCGCTACATGGAAGCGCGCCGAGTTGAACACACTCGCCCGTTTCAGGATCGCATTGCTCCAGCGTACAGATGTTTCCGTCGTCACATCTCGCATCGATCCCCTCATACACACATCCGATGTCCGAATCACACGAGTCGGCGGTGCAGGCGTTCTGGTCGTCACATATAATGTCCTCGTAAAGGCAACCAAAAATCGGGTCACAGGAATCGTCAGTACACGCATCGTTGTCATCGCAGATCGACGTATCTTCCTTGCAGACACAACCAAGCAGCTCATCACAAGACGCAACCTCGCACACGCCGCAGTCGTTGCTACAAACGACTTTTTCGTAGTCACAGGCGTCCAGTTCGGATAGGGCCGGATCTGGGTTGCAAGACGTCAGAACCATGCAAGCGTCATCAGCGGGACAATGTCGAACGAGCGTCGACGAAGCCGCAGGTGCGATCAGCGGTTCCAACGGGCAGCTTTCTGCGCCGCTATTGCACTCATCCCTCCAGAGAAAGTACGCCGTGTCGATAAGGACGGAAGGATCGTCCGGTTGGATCACGTATTTGTTCTGGCGGAACCGGACGGCTCCGTTGCCGGGTAAATTCGGAAGGCCCCCAACTTCGCTATCGCCGCGACCAATCTTGCAAGGCAGTGCACAGTTTTCACCCGAGCCGTGATCGCAAATTCCGCCGTTGTCGGTGCAGAGAGCATTCCCTCTGACCTCGATAATCACAAGATTCTCGTTTTCATCTTCCGGAATGCGGACCACGCCTTGCCCGCTGTTTACTTCGTCCCACACTGCCTCAATCACGATTACATCATCGAAATCGTCGATGAAGTGCAAGGTCATCGTGCATGCCATCGCCTCCCCGCCGCACCGCGCTTCGCATCCTTTTGTGGCACCAACGCCGTGCTCCCCGCCAACTCCGGCGACTGTTGTGGTGGTATGTGTGAAGCCATCGGCTGACGTCAACGTCGTCGTGCGTACTCGCCCGAGCTTTGCGGATTCGGCAACTGCCGGGGAACCTAGCGGAATCCCAATTACGATAGTGAACACGAGCAACATTCGCTGGCAGGGTCGGAGTCTAGCTTCTGCATTCATCAAGATCTTCTCCCTAAGGTCTAAGGTGCAGTACTTCCAACCTGCCGCGAAATGAACCCGCCATCTCGTCATAGAACCAACTATCAGCAAGCAAGAACATGGCAACTTCACGAAGAAGGAGAGACGACGACTTGCGCGCGATCTACTACGACGCTTTCTTCCTTCGCGACAAACGGAATGGCGAAAGTGTGAGTACATCATGACGCCGTCTCGTTCAACCCCACTCCCTTATCAGAACCAACCAGAGTCCGCAAGTGATGTTCGGATATGGGACACTGGGTGGTCGCGTTCGAACGCATTGTCGCGTAGTTGCCTAGACAGATGATCTGCCCGATAATGTGGGCGGGGCGCGGTAGCTCGGGCGGATGGACCTAACCCGCAACAGGTTAGGCTTGCAATCGATCCGAAGATATCGCAAGGTTCAAGCGAACGTCAAAGTGGGTAGAACACACAGGAGAGGGAAGATGCGAACGTCCACTTCAACAAGTCGTCTGCGCGCGTGTTCCGGTACCGCGTTCGTATTCGTGATCGCAATGGGAGGAATCCCGTCCCCTAGCGCATACGCGCAATGTAGCACGATATCGCCAGCGCTGTATCGTGCAGATGACGGAGGTTCGCAAGATAAGCTTGGAACCAGTGTCGCCGTAGGCAACGGTCGCGCGCTCCTCGGCGCCCCCGGGCATCCGAATTTCACAGAGACTGGCGCGGTGTATGCGCTCGAGGCCACCAGCAACGGATGGAGTGCGGCTGGCAAACTCATCGCTGCGGACGGAGAGCTAGGCGACATGTTTGGATCGGCCATCGCCATCGACGGGCAGTGGGCGATCGTCGGAGCGAAGGGCGCTGCAGCGGCATACATCTTCCGCCGCGATGGCAATTCTTGGACGCAAGCACAAAAACTCGTTCCGCCAAGCTCCGCACCATTCTTTGGTTTTGCTGTTGCCTTGTCCGGGAATACAGCTGTCGTCGGCGCATACGGTGCGCTTTCGTACTCAGGTAATGCGTTCGTATATGAGTACGACGGAACAAGTTGGCAGATCTCGGGCACTCTGTCGCCGCCTGCCCCTGAAGCCTATGACCTTTTCGGCGCAGCAGTCGGCGCGTCGCCTGATTTCGTTGCAGTCGGTGCATACGGAAAGGGCGATGGGGTGGTCTACATGTTCGCCCGCAGTGGGGCGGTGTGGACTCTCGTCGAGGAGCTTCAACCGAACGACGTTGGAACGAACGATGCTTTTGGCCGTGTGCTCGGGCTTTCGGGGAATACGCTCGTCAGCGGCACTCCGAAACACGACTCGGTCGGATCCAGCTCAGGTGCGGCGTACGTCTACCGGTTTGATGGCGCGCTGTGGCAGTTTGATGCAAAACTGGTCGGAAGCGATACGGGGTTTGACGACAGATTCGGCTCCAGCGTCTCAGTGAGCGGTGACGTCATCGTCGTTGGTGCCCCCTTTTGGGATGATGCGAGTGGAATATCGAATCGCGGTGTCGCTTATTCGTTTTCGTACGATGGTACAGATTGGGTAGAGGGAGAAAAACTCCTCGCCTACTCCCCCTACGGTTGGTACGACGATTCGTTTGGTAATGCGGTGGCCGTTGCGGATGGGGTTGCGATTGCGGGTGCGGCATTTGCGGATGGTCCGGGGCGTGATGCGGGGCATGTGTATACGTTTGAAATGCAGTGCGCGACGTCGGCGTCGGACTGCGTCAGTAACATCGACTGCAACGACAACGACGCATGCACGACCGACACTTGCAGCGGCGGAACATGCTCGTACGTCAACAACAGCGCGTCCTGTAACGACGGAAACGCCTGCACGACGAACGACACTTGCTCCGGAGGGTCATGTAGTGGCACTCCTCTTGATTGCGATGATGGCGTCGCTTGTACGACGGATAGCTGCTCGCAGGGAACGTGCGTGAACGATGCCTCGACGTGCGAGTGTATCGGCAACGCCGATTGCAACGACGGAAATCCCTGCACCTTCGATAGCTGTAGCGGCGGGTCATGCTCCAACGTCA
>JAJRUK010000380.1 GCA_024277835.1 Planctomycetota bacterium
ATCCCCGTACGAAGGGGGGATTGAGGGGGGGCACGCCAACTGAGGCCGCTTGCTGCGCGATGATGCCGTTGGTCACGCGTTTGATCCGAGTCTGTGTTTCGTTTCGTCTCGTCAGCGTGAGCATCTTCGCTGTGTTTGCTCTTCCCATGCCCATGCCAATAATGGTTCCGGTGACGGAATCGTTGTCCGATTCTTTTTCTTTCCTGGGTTCCTGGAGAAGCGTTTTGCGGCGAGCGAATGTTCCTTTGTCGACTTCGTGCGCCTTGGTCGTACTGGGGATCATCGCCGGGTCGAGCGCTGCGTCCGCCTCGGGTGCCGTTGCGTACGAATTATCCTATGATCTCGATAAACCCGACGTTGTTCGTGTACGCGTCAACTTGCCGAACCTGGTGCGCGGCGAACGCGTGTTCGTTATGCCGCGATCTGTTCCGATGGGGTATGGAGAAGTTCCTTACGATCGCTTCGTCCATCGCGTCTTAGCCACGTCGACGACGGGTCGGCCGATCCAGGTCAATCGCGGGGTCGGTTCGCGATGGCGAGTTGGAGATACGCACACGGTCGTTTCCAGTATTGAATACTTAGTCAACGTGAAGGACATGGAACAGCAGCTTCTTTCGTCGGCAGACTCATCGAAAATCCGTGTAGACTACGTCGGGCTGTTGGGCTACTCGGTCTTCGGATACGTTGACGGTCTCGAAGAGCGCCCGGTTACGCTGACGATTCGAGTTCCGGCGGGTTGGCCTGTCTTCTGCACCCTCGCACCGCAGTCGCCGCCCGCCAGTGACGTGATACGGACGCGTGCCGCCAATTTCTACGCGTTTGCGGACTCGCAGATTGTTGCCGGACCCGCGGCCACGATTCGCAAGATCGCCAGCAAAGAGCCGCTTTTTCTCGCCCTTTACGCGGAGACTGACGTCGATGTCGTGCTCCTTTGCAAGCTCATCGAGGAAGCGATGGGGCAGGTGATCGCCTACTTTGATTCAGCGCCGTTCGAGCACTACACGGTTCACTTCGAGTTCGTGAAGCCCATTTCCGCCAAGCACGTGTACGGGTTCAGCATGGAGCACATGGACAGTTGTACGGTTTTCTTTGATGTCGGCGGGGTGATCAGCGCAAGCTCGACGGCGCTCGAGATCCTTCGGACGCGCTACAACTTGGCGCATCACTTTGCGCATTCGTGGATTCCCAAGCGGGCGTGCGGAGAAGGATACTTCCCGTTCACCTGGGAGCACACGCCGATTCTCGATACGATTTGGCTGAGCGAAGGCTTTGTGCAATACGCGGCGGTCGAGATGATCACGGACGGACTTTCCGAAAAGGAGCGGGTGAGAATCCGCCAGCGATTGATCGATGCCCGATTTCGCCGGACACTTCTGGAAACGCCCGAGGCGATCAAAAAGTTGTCGCTGGTTGAACTGTCTCGCGCCGCTTCCACGAAGTACTCGGAAGACTTTCGGTATGGACGAAATGTTTTCTCGCGCGGGGCGATGATGGCGATGGAGCTGGACGAATTGATTCGCGAGAAAAGCGGTCGCAAGAAACGCTTCCGAGATGCGATGCGTTACCTGACGATCTGGTGCAGGCGTGAACGCCGCCCGTTCAAGATTGCTGAACTCCCGGGCCTATTCAAAGATGCGACAGGCGTTGATGTTGCGAGCGTCATGGAACGTTGGCTCGCGACACCAGCAGAGTAAAGCGTGTCCCCCGTCGCTCCGCGCAAAAAAGTAGCGGGCGATCCCCCTCGATCCCCTTCTTGCGAAGGAGTCATCGAAACGAATGGCCCGCTACGGGTGGACCTTGGTTTTTCCTACGTTCGGTCTTGTCGCCGCCTTGTGTTAGTTGCCTCCCTGGAAGACCAACTGGAAGATCGAGACGTCGTGCAGGTCTACGTCACCGTCGGCGTCGAAGTCGAGGCACTGACAGAACTCGCCAGCGTACCCCGCGTCCGGACCGGCCAAGCACTCAACCAATTCGACAACTCCAATAACACTCAAACCAACAGTTGCGGGCGCTGTCTGGTCGAACGGACCGCAGACCGGAGCACACAGGTCGATGCTCTCAAAGCAGTCGCTTTCGGTGCAGGCCGGGCGACCCGGTAGGCAACCCTTCATCGGGTCGCAAAGCTCTTCGCCGTTGCAGAAGAGTCCGTCGTCGCATCTGTCGCTGTTGTCCGTGTAGACGCAGCCGCTTGCAGGGTCGCATGTATCGTCGGTGCAAGCATTCCAGTCATCGCAAACCATCTCGAAGACCTTGCAGCATCCTTCTTCACACTTGACTTTCGTGCAGAAGTCTGCTGCTTGGCAGTCCTCAGCGACGACGCACTCCGGAACGTTGCTACATCCGGTCTCCGGGTCGCAAACGTCAGCCGTGCAGGTGTTACCGTCATCGCATTGGGCGCTGATGTCATCGTAGAGACAGCCCGTCTCGGGGTCGCATGAGTCTGCCGTACAAGCATCCTGATCGTCACACTGTGCGCTGATGTCTTCGTTGAGACACCCCTGCAATGGGTCGCAAGAGTCCGCCGTGCATTCATTCTGGTCGTCGCACTCGGCGCTGGTGTCCTCGTTGACGCACCCCGTCGCCGGGTCGCAGGAGTCCTTCGTGCAAAGGCTCTTGTCGTCGCAGGTTGCGGTGATGTCCTCGTTGAGACACCCTTTGACAGTATCGCAGGAGTCCGCGGTACATGCGTTTTGGTCATCACATTCAGCGGTCGTATCTTCGTTGACGCAACCGGTGGCAGGATCACAGGAGTCTGCCGTACATGCGTTTTTGTCATCGCAATCAGCACTGGAATCAAGGTTGAAGCATCCTCGATCCGGATCGCAACCATCCGTCGTGCAGGCGTTGCTGTCATCACATCGAGGCGAGTTGTCCTCATTCACGCACCCGATCGCCGGGTCGCAGGAGTCATCGGTGCAGAAGTTCGAGTCTTTGCACTCGTCGCTGATGTCCCGGTTGAGGCAGCCCTTGACCGGGTCACACGTGTCCGCCGTACAAGCGTTCTTATCATCGCATCGAGCGCTGGTGTCTTCAAAGACACAGCCCGTGGCGGGATCA
>JAJRUK010000381.1 GCA_024277835.1 Planctomycetota bacterium
CGTCCTTCATCGTCTCTCGACGCCTAGGCATCCACCATGCACTCTTACTAGCTTGACCACTTTTATGAGAGGCTGTCAACCAAAGGCCCAATACATGCAACCCTCGCAAAACAACTCCGCATCAAGTTAGCCAAGCACCTTCCAGCGCTTGAGATTCCGGTGCAAACTTCACGATCCAAAAAACAGCTTACGCCATCGATCAGATCACTCATTTACATCCAAAAATTGTGGTTGTAATCCACATAACCTTAATTTTCGCTTGCCAGCAACCGCTTCAAAACGTCCCCCGAAAGGGCTGATTCTCAACGTCACCGACAAACGATGCGTCCGCATCTTCGATTGTCAAAGAACAAAGTCACGCCCGACTCAGCAGGACGAATCCGGCCAAACGAGCGAATCGAGAAGGTTATCATCCTCAGCGTGGCCGTCAAGCACCTGAAAACGCATTTTTTTGACCAAAATCGCCCTTTTTGAGGCCGCAGACCTTGGACGCATCGTAAACTATGCTGCGGTAGTGGGTTATCGCTGAAGCTGGGCGGACGCACTGATTCGAGCGAATCTTGCGCGTGGTTGACTCGGAGTCTCGGGTTCGGTCTACTCGCCCCGGTCATGAGCGAAAAGAAAACGTCGCAAAAGCTACCAAAAATCTCCTTGAAAGGTCCACGATTCGGCGCGCATATGTCCGTGGCGGGCGGACTCGAAAATGCGTTCGATGATGGCGCTCGCGTCGGGTGCGAATGCCTGCAAATCTTCGTGAAAAATCAGAGGCAGTGGAAAGCGCCGCCGCTTTCCGACGAAACGATCGAACGATACAAGAATGCGAAGAGTGCCACTGGACTGGCACCCGTTGTTGCGCACGCAACGTATCTCTTGAACTTTGCTTCCGCGGAAAAATCGCTGCGGGAAAAGAGTATTCTCTGCATGGTCGATGAGCTTGAGCGATGCGAAGCGCTTGGTGTATCCGCGCTGATCTTCCATCCCGGTGCGCACATGAAATCTACTCCAGCGGAAGGAATGAAGCGCGTCGCGCGATCGCTCGATAGCGTTCACCGTTCTTGCCCGAGTTTTTGCACACGCGTGTTGCTTGAGACGACCGCCGGGCAGGGGACTGCGCTTGGCTGGCGGTTTGAACAGCTCGCAGAGGTCATCGATCAGACGAAAACGCCGGACCGCCTGGGCGTTTGTCTTGATACCTGTCACCTGTTCGCCGCCGGTTACGATTTCCGCAAGGCGGACGACTACGCGGTGATGATTCAAGAGATGGACGCGACGTTCGGGAGCGAGCGCGTCGAGTGCATTCACGTCAACGATTCCAAGCGAGAGCTGGGTAGCCGCGTCGATCGCCATGAGCACATCGGCAAGGGAAAAATAGGGAAAAGCGGGTTCTCGCATTTCGTGAACGACCCGCGTTTTCACGACGTGCCTTTCATCCTCGAAACCGCCAAGGGCAAGGATGGTCGAGGCAGCGAGCTGGATACGGTGAACCTGAAGCGACTGAGGTCGCTGGTCAGGTAACGAATCTTACAGCCTGGTCGAAGTGGAAAGACTTGCGACAGTTCCTAGAAGACTCAGAGACAAGGAAGAATCGACAAAGTTGTATTCGATGCGGCGCGCGGCTTTTAGTGGACGAGCCGACTTGCGCTGATTGCGGTGCCGTACGGGGTCTTCCGATCGATTTCGAGTATTGGGGAAGGTGACAGGAAGGCTACTTATCATGCTCGCAGCACGATTTCCTTTCCGCATCTTTGGCAACGGTTACTTTCTTTCTAACCCTCTCCCCGCGCCACCTCGCAATAATCGAACGAAAACGGAACCGGTCAACCACGGGAGCGTCTAAGAATATGTGACGCACAGCAAGTACACACCCGCGAACGGAGCTGATGATGAAAAGGAACGATGCGAGGTTTATGAGTTGGGTACTCGTTTGGTGTTTGGCGGTCACGATTGGGTGCTCGCGCGAGGCCCCGGAGCCGCGACTAGTGACAGGTGGATCGCCGAACGACACTGGACTGGCCCAGAAGCGATGCACACTTCATCAGGAGGAACTCGCGCCGGACACAGTTGCAATTCTCTACGGACTGCGGCGATTCAAGCCGGATTCCCTGAAGGCAGCACGCACGATCTTCCCAAACGCGAGAACATCGGTCTTAGGCGGCTGCGTGGTCCTCGATGCAAAAAAGGTGGAGGTTCGCTATTGCCGTTCCTGCAGGACGGCAAGAACTCTGTGGCTCGCCCAACAAGCAAGGCAAGAGTAATCGGTGATTGTTGAATACCTGGTTGGCGGCGGGCGGGCAGTCCGACGTGCTCAATCGGAAAAACTTCGCCGCGCGTTCCTACTGTCCCGCCTTCATCTTGACAGCCTCATACCCGCGATCCCCACCGGTTCCGCTTTCTGTCGGCAGTGAAAGCTGTGACCAGCCTGGCTGCCCTCCCCCACCGCTTGAACGCCTCCCGTTGTATCCGCCGAGCATGTTGATGGTGTTGGTGAAACCTGCATCCTTCAAGAACCCCTGCGCCATCTTCGACCGCGACCCAGAGCGACAGCCAACGATCAGCTTCGCATCCTTCTCGAAATTCGCCTCAACGACCGTCAGAAATTCAGCGTTCTTCGCCCGACCACCCTGGTCATCGAAGACAAGGACGGGAATGTTCCACGCGCCCGTCGGGTGTCCCGCCGCAAACTCTCTCACCGTTCGCACATCGACGTAAGTGATCGACGGATCGCTATCGAGCAGCGCCTTCGCCGCCGCAGGCGTTATGTCAGCCGCCGCTGGAAACTTCTGCGCCGACGTCGCCGGCGCACACTGCGACCTCGCGCACCCACCGAGCGCAAGTACCGAAGCGAAGATCGCAACAGCGAAAGCACGAACTGGATTCTTCATAAGAGACAACCTTTCAAAGAAACAAGACCCGACAGTCCGCTCAGCAGCAGCTTGGAACGGTCTCGAGGCTAAACTCGCAGGCGATGAAATAGACACAGCCCCCCACCATTCACACGTTCAAAAAGACAGCGACCGTCACACAGAAACCGTTCTTGGCGCATGCACGAGATGGTCAACCACCAGGCAAACCTCATCAAGCGTATTGAAAAAACCGAACCCAAACCGCGTCGTCCCCTCGCCCGGACACGTCCCGATCGTTTCGTGCGCAAGCGGCGCACAGTGGAACCCCGCCCGCGTCGTGACCTGATGCTCCGTTGAGAGCCAACGCGCGAGCGCCTTGGGCGATATACCGTCCATCGTGATCGAAACCGCCCCGGCCCGCTTTTCGACATCCTTTGACCCGTACACCGTGACCCCGGGAATCTCCGACACGCCGTCGATGAACTTCTTCACCAGTGACCGCTCGTGCTTACGAATGTTCTCAATCCCGATCCCCTCGACCCATTTGATCCCGGCAGCGAGACCCGCAATCGCAGGCAGGTTATGCGTACCCACTTCGTACGAATTCGGAAGCTTATGAGCAAGCGGATGCGTACCAGAATCGCCGCCCGTTCCGCCCTCTGCGAGCGTGCGAAGATCGACGCCGGGTGCAACATACAGACCGCCGATTCCAGGCGGACCATACAGACCCTTGTGCCCCGCAAAGGCAACCATATCCGCGCCGAGTTTCGCGACGTTCACATCCAAGACACCCGCCGACTGCGCACAATCAATCAACGTATACACTTCGTACCGCTGAGCGATCTTAATGACGTCCGCGACCGGCAGCGTATCGCCGCTGACATTGCTCGCCATTGTACACGCGACAAGGCGAACGCGCCCGCGTTTCAGCGTTCGCTCAACAAAGTCGAGATCGATGGGTTGCTCTGGCGTATAGGGCGCGACCTCAAAACGAACGCCGTGCTCTGTCGCGACCTTTCGTACCGGTCTCGAAACCGCGTGGTGCTCCAGCCCGCTCATCAAAATGACGTCGTCCTGTCGCCAATCGATTCCCAATATCGCGAGGTTCAGCGCGTACGTACAACCGGGCGTCAGGACGAGTTGCTTGGGCGCTTCGATCCCGAAAAACGAAGCCATCGCGTCACGACTCTTGGTCATCACGTCGTCATGCAGCGAACTTTCCGACGCGCTCCGCATCGGACTTTCCATGCCGCGAAAACACTTATCGACCGTCTCGTAAACCACTTCCGGTTTAGGCCAGGTGGTTGCCGCGTTGTTGAAGTAGATCATGTCGGTCATTCCCTATCGTCGCAATGTTTCTAAGCGAATTCAGCCGCCTTTGCGCATGGTCCATGAGAAGCAGCTTCTGTCAACCGCAGCTTCAAACCCTCCGGATCGTGAATACGACGATTGTGTATTCTCGTAATCTCACAACACAGAGAAATCGCCCGCTCAACCGAGCCGCGTCCGTAAGGAAGCGATTCTTCCAACGTAACGAGCTACCTCGCGCGATACGTTAGTTAGGCGACTGCAGCATCTAGCGTTCGCTCCCTCACGGTCGCGGCTCGGTTCCTTTGACTTACCCCCC
>JAJRUK010000382.1 GCA_024277835.1 Planctomycetota bacterium
CATCGACTTTGTGCGACTCAGCATTAAGTACATGCTCTTCGACCTCGAAGCCACAAGGCGAGAGAACCAGGAGCTGCGGCGAATGCTCGACGACAACAACTCGCAGTAATGAACCCGAAACGCGACCAGCCACCGAAGATCGCCAACGATCAACGACGGCAGCTCGCCAAAGGATCAACAAAAAGCCCAGCCCGCTACCCTGAAAAGGGTGGCGGGCTTTTTTCGCGACCCGCACCGCAACCCCAAGAAGCAGCGAAACCTGATCCGCTATGCGCCCCCGGCCGGAACATCTTCAGGCCACATGACCACGCCCCCGTCCCTTGCAAGACGAGTCCGCCACGGTATATTGCCCGAAGCTGGGGCGATTAGCTCAGTTGGCCAGAGCACCTGCTCGACACGCAGGGGGTCACAGGTTCAAGTCCTGTATCGCCCATTCCCGTAGCCCCCTTACACGCCAAAGGCTTACAAACCACTTGGCCCACCACCACGAGGAATCGGTTATCGGTAGGTAGGGACAACATTGACAGCCTTGTGCTGTTTCCAGACCTTCTTGGCAAAGCTTCAACAATTCGCCTTCCGCGCCCATCGCACAACTGAGAATCGCCTCTTGGCATGGTCCGATCGGCAACCTTTTCTTCCTTTGCCTGGCACGTGGATTGTAGCGATCCTCCCAAGGATGGCGGGTGCGTCTGCGCGGATGTCAGTGGGTTTTCGACGGAAGTGCGCCCCATTCTTGAGAAACAAGGCGTTTCCGGCTCGTGCTTGTCGGTCCTGATAAGGCACGTTGCATTGCGACTTGCCATTGTCGAGATGAAAGTCAACGATCAAGTAATGCCTCGGCCATAGCGGCATTTGCACTACTTCTGAGGGGGAGTGGGGATGACAATTCAGTCATATCGTTTCGTAGGCGTCGCGGTGTTGCTTCCGCTGCTATGGTGCGCGATTGCGCGCGGGCAGGCGAGAAGTGATGAGCCGCCCCCGAGTGTAAGATCGTCCACCGAGAAGTTCAGCAAGCGCCTGCTGTCTCTTGACGCGACGCTGACCTTCGAGTTTTCGATCGAAGCGTTGGACGACCTCGGTTTTTGGATTACACCGCAGGGTCAAATCATCTCCGATATTACGCCACAGACTCCGCCCGACGAGCGCAACTTTCCTCTTTCCATCACTTTCGATGCAACGGACGCCAGTACGTTCGCGATCCTCGCTGGTCCCGGTTTCACCATGCTTGAGGGCGAGGTTCGATCGTGCGGGGCCATCATGTCGTTTATCAGGGACGAAAGAGTTGTTATCGCCAACCCGACGCTTCAGCGCGATCCTCAAGGCGAACTTCGTATCGTCGGGGGGCGCGAGGTCGGTGCGACAGTCGAGTTTTTCAGGGTCGATTCCGTGCGGTATCGCGTCACGGATCGACAGACGAGATTTGAACTGGAGGGCACTGTGCGACTCTCGCCGTCTCTCGCCAAACTCATGGGCCGCCCCGATGCGGTCAACCTGTCTTTGGGCGAGATCTTTGTCGAGGGAAGTCTGGCACCTGTTCACGACCCCGCCGCGGCGAAGGGGAGCTGCGCAGCGGAGCTGACGGCGAAGGGAACAGTGGCGGGTTGGACGCCGACAAGTGGCCCGGACGTGATCGTCGCCGATCTGCCTACGGTGATGAGGTATGGCCGAATCGGGGACATCACGTCGTACGCGATCGCAACCGTTTCGTGCAACATCGGCGATGAGCGCGTGGACTGGGTTTACTATTCAAACAAGCATCCCGTCATCATGCAGAACGCATTTCGTCTTGACGATCATGGGTTGCAGCAAATCGGAATGGCGTGGCTAAAGCACGGGTTCTACGCGGTTTCGCAATCGCTCTGTACGCCTTGTAACGATCCGACCAATGGTCGTGAGCTTGGCGTCGGGTGTTCCGATCCATATAGTGCTCCTCTCAACGGCGACCAGTCAAATATGAGTCCGCGTACGGTCGTTAACGCCCACACCGGAGAGTTTCCTTACCCGGCTCCCGGTCCGGATTACCAGACTCTGCTCGATCGTCGCCTTCAGATTCGCGATGCCGATCTTGATCCCGCTTTGAACCCAGATGCGAGCTATTTTATTCAGAGCCAATATCTTACGGCTGACGACGCTGCGGCTGGCAACCAGGACAACAACGCATCCTACCGTCAGGTGCACGTGGCTACGTCTTCTCCGAATGTGTACCTGCTGCTCCTTGATTCTACCTTGCCCACGCGGCGCGGACGAGCGCCGGTGCGCGCCTGGAAAGACCTCGATCCCGAGGTCGTTGAAACTGACATCCGCGTCCCCGGCGAGGGGCTGTTCATCCTCGCAGCCAAGGCAACGTCACTCACGAATGGCATGTGGCGATATGTTTACGCTTTGCAGAATCTCAACTCAGATCGATCGGCTAGGACGTTTAGCGTGGAAGTCCCCACCGGAACCGTGTTTGAAAACATTGGGTTTCACGATATCGACTACCACAGCGGGGAGTCCATCGACGGAACCGACTGGGTGCATTTTTTCGATGGCCGATACCTGAAGTGGAGCACGCAAACATACGCGGAGAACCAATACGCGAACGCGCTACGATATGATACCGTCTACAACTTTTGGTTTGATTGCAATGTTCCGCCCGCCCCAAGCAAGATCGTCTTCGATCTATTCAAACCGGGTGCTCCCGAGTCAGTGACCGGGTCCACCGTGGGTCCGCTGCTCGACATGATTGACTGCAACGGAAATGGCGTGGCCGACTCCTGCGATCTCGACTGCGATTTACCGGGTTGCTTGGCCGCGTGCGGCGGGGGGACGGACTGCAACAACAATCTTGTGCCCGACGATTGTGAACCGGACTGCAACCAGAACGGCGTGGCTGACGAGTGCGATATGATCGCTTGCGCGCCGGGCGATTGGATGTGCGGGGATTGTAACCAGAACGACGTTCTCGACGGATGCGAATCGGACTGCGACGGCGATACGATCATCGACGATTGCGATCCGCCCGACGATACGGATGGTGATGGGATCACCGATTGCTTCGACCTGTGCCCAACCAACACGCCGCCAGGGGGGTGCCAGTGCCCATTTTCCGGTTTGTGCTGTTTTGCAAATGGAATGTGTATTGCGAACTTTCCTCGGGCGTCATGTCTGGCGGAAAATGGCACACCCGATTGCCTTGAAGCGCCGTGTCGAAACGGATGCTTACTCGGCGACTATGATCGCGATGGCGATCTCGACCTGGCTGACTTCGCGGCGATTCAGACATGTTTCTCCGCGTCGAAGGATCTTGGCGGGTATATCGTTCCGTCGCAGGAGTGCACGATCCCGCTTGACTTTGACAACGACGAGGACGTTGACGTCTCCGATTATGCGGAGTTTAGCGATCTCTGCTCAGGACCGTAGATCGCGATACGATAGCGATCAGGCGACGTTCTTTCTGCACGAAGGTGAGGTTCGTCGCTATTCCGCACGAATCTCGAACTGGACCCAAAGGCCGTCCTCGAATCGCGCGATGGAAACGACAGGCGGACTGTGCTCTTGTTCATAATGTTTTTCACCATAAGCGCTATCTCGCATTTTGCTTAGCACCTGTACGACCATCGATTGATCTCCGCCCGCTTTCTCGATCGCGTACAGCGCGTGGTCGGCTCCGTGAAAGGAATCGAGCGTATAGTGTTCCGAAGGAGTTGCGACAAAACGTTGCATCGTGTACGCGCGCTGGAACTCCGCCTCAACCGATGGCAGAAGTGCTGCACGCGCATCCCAAAGGGGATCAAGCGAAACCAGTGATCCCAGTGGCGCGTCAATCAGTGATCCAATGTCATCGCGAACGCATGCCGGACTTACGACGATCGGACATTTGAGTCCGATCCCTCGCACCTTGTCAACAATCGCCACCGTTGATTCGGCGTCTGACCAAGTTACGATGACATCTGGACGGGCCTTGCCGAGTGCTTTTATGTCTGCGCTCTCCACGCGACATACGCCTTCCCAGACAATCTCGACACCGCGTCTTTGGGCGTAATCGCGCCACCAACCGACATGAAGATCGCCGAACGCTGCGCCAGACCGGACAATGGCAATACGACCCGGCGTGTCCGGTGGAAGCAGGTCGTCGAAGAGCATGCGATGGCCCCATTTCTCTGCGCCGTAGCATCGAAACGCATACGGATTCGTGAATAGAGCTTGTCGGTCCGCTACATCCAATGAGGCTGTCGATACGAAACCGATCCCCGTTCGTCCGACGACTTCGGCGAGCGTTGGCTGCAAGCGCGGCGAGAGGTGCCCAACAACAGCTCCGACACGATGGTTGAGTGCGAACAGGACGACGTCATCCTCGGGAAGCGTCCATCCGTATCGGGCATAACCGGAAGAAACCTTCACGAGTTCGATCCCGCTTCGGCGGTCCTTCTGCGTCTTGCCGAACATCGACACCGCAATTTCCACAGCCGCGAGGTCGCAGCGTGCAGGATCCCCCGCGCGTTGAGACGGCGATCCCGGAAGTTGGATCGTGCGGTTGCGTGGACCGTAGATCGCAAGCGCGCTGCGCGCGCTTCGCGGCCTACGAATGTGTTTCGTCGCCAGAAGCCCCGAACCACGCCGCGGAGGATCGACGGTACCGGAATCGACCCACTGGTCATTCTCCGCCTCGTAGCGTTGCACCTCACCGATCGCCGAGGTCGCGTAAAGGGTTCCCTCGCGCACCGAAAGATGGACCCATACGTTTCGCGTATCCGTCTGTCGGCGAGGAAAGTAAACGGACCATGATTCGGTTGTCGGAGCAAAAGCGCTGATCCCGCCAATCGTCGCGGCGACGATCCGACCATTCGCAACCGCGACATCGAAAACAAGATCTCCCGCGACGCCGCTGTTGAACTGATCGAACACGTCGAACCGACCCGCCGAGTACCGAACCAGTCCGCTGCCCCAGGTTGCAAGCCACGTATCACCGGTCTGCGGGTCTACCGTCGAGGCGGAAATGGGAAATGGCGGTCGATCGATTTTCTCAAGATGTTCTTGCCATTCGTCGAGGATGTGTCGATCGGAAATGTCCAACGGCTGTGCGGCGGCACTTCCTGCGACGCTAATCACAAGCGCGAGAAAGACGCCGGTTACGCCGTTCCGTCGCATCAGCGCGGCGGTTCTAAAGAGACTTGAGGTATGCGATAAGGTCATTGAGCTGTTGCCTCGTCAAGTCTGCCGTCGCTCCGTGTCGATTCGTCATGTTGAACCGCGTCCAAATCTCCTCAAGTGTGTTGGCTGCCCCGTTGTGCAGATAGGGCGGACTGTCGGCGATGTTTCTCAGATGCGGAATGTCAAACGGACTGTCTTCCATTCCGACATCGACAAAGTAGTAATTCCCAAGCTCACCGTAGTCATCCGTGCCGAACATATCCTCCAGGTCCACGCCGATGTGGGCGTCGAACCACATGTTCGACGAGACCGCGCTCTTGGTCAGCGTTGTCATGTATGCACCTGTGTGGCATGTAACGCATCGCCGTTGCGGCTGCATGCTCAGCCCATTATTCAACGTCGTTCGTTCGAAAATCGCCTTTCCTCGTCGCTGCGCGTTCGTGAGGCCATCGGGTTTGCGAAAGCGGTTTGGCGGTCTTTCGATGGTGCACATATAGTCAACTAGCGCATCGAGTTCGTCCGGCGCTAGCGGATCAAGACGCGTGAAGAACACCGCAAGCCGCGGACCGCACTGCCGATGAAGCGTCGGGTTCGTGCCCTCCCACTTAAAGGGGGGGGTATCGAGAATACCTCGTAGGGTGCGATTATCGACCGGGTGCAAGCCGATTCCATCGGCTTCGATGTCGAAGGTCAGCCCGTTGATATGCCCGTCGGGATGACAACTTCGACAAGAAAACTGCCCGCCGAAGGTCTTCGAAGCGCTGTGGAAGATGCGCTCGCCGCGCCGCAGATGAGTTACGCTTGTCGATCCACCGATATCGATCGATGCGACGATATCATAGTTGGTCGTTTCGAGTACGCTGATCGTGTCGTCCAGCGCGTTCGCGATGTAGGCAAACTCTCCGTTTGGCGAGTAACAGACCGCCCGCGGGTTCCGTCCAACACGCACCCGTCGCAACACAAACCGATCGCTCATTCCGAGGTGGTTCGGCAGGATGTCACGCCGTGCTCGGTCCGACGAGTTTTGCAAGAGTTCCAGAAGCGCATCGACATCTACGATTGCTGCTTCGTTCGCACCGCCGCTGACGACGATCGCACGTTTACCGTCAGGGCTGACCGCCAGGTCCATCGGGTCTGGAAAGTATCGCGCGGGGGCGTCGAGAAGAACTTGATCTACTCGTCCGCCGGGCCACAGCACGCCGAGACCGTTCGTGATGACCCAGCCCTGCGCGAGACGGCTCGTGGGGATCAGGTTCTTTGACCGTACAAGTGTAAATACCGAAACGTCCGTTCCGGGGATTTGAGAGACACCCTGCAGCATGTTCGCGCCCGGGACAAGCACGCGTGTTGCGACATGCCCGCTTGCGTTATCCAAGATTGTGATTTCACTTTTCGGCGGGTCGCGAAAGCGGCCCAGGTTTGGGCGCACGTTGGTGATAACAGTGCGGTTCCGTTCCGAGTCGATCGTTGCCGACCACGGACCCTGCCCCGCGGTGAGCGTACGCGGTCTATCAGATCCCGCTAGCGGTACGAGTGAAACGGTGTTGTTCGCCGTATTTAAAACGATCAGCCCGTTCGATTGCGGATCGACCAACACCGCGTGCGGCTCGTGTCCAACGGCGATCGTTTCAATCACTTTCAGCGAGTGGATCGACACGATGCTGACGCTCGCGTCCATTCGGTTCGAGACGTACAGCACGCTTCCGTCAGGCGAACAGGCGGCGTCATGCGGTCGCGCACCCACGCGAACCTCGCCGGTCTTCTTGTGGGACGCTGTATCTATGACGACCACGCTATTGCTGCGTTCGCACACGACGAATAGCGTCGCACCATCGGGGGAAACCGTCAGGTTCACCGGGGTCTTATACGCTGAGTCATCCGGCGAAAGGCGAAATCCCTTCTTGAGAACGCGCTCATGAGACGGACGATCAATATGACACCTTTTGCAGTCGTTTCGATCGCCGCGTCGAATGTTCGATACGCTGCCCAAGGATAAAGATGCAAGCCCGCTTGTGATCGCCTTGATGTGAAAACTGCCAGCACCATGACAGTTCTCGCACTGCACGCCCAGTGTGATGTCGAATGACTCCGCGGTCCACCTGCGCCCCTCGTCCGATGCCGTCGCGTGGCACGAAAGGCAGATGAGACTCTCAGTGGTCGGTCCCGCGATTCCGCTTAGCGCGGCGATATGCCGCGCCTCGGATTTCTCCAATGCTGAATAAGCCCGGTCGTGGGCTGGCATATCCTCCGTCTTACATGGCGTTGCTTGATGGGGGGCGTCGCTTGCGGTTGTGGCCCCAGTCTGATGACATTTCATACAAACGTCTCGCCCGACGTAGCGCGGAAAGTGGTCCTTGCACTCCTTGTCGGATGGCGGGCCGATCAGAACTGCAAGGGACACAGCAAACGTAACTCCGAACGCGGTCATTTGGGTTCCTTTCGCGACCCGTACGCCCTCGTGCTCTTCGCCCGAGCGACAGGAGGAAGGCCTATTCGCTGCGCGGGTCGGCGAAGGGCAAAAACGTGTCGATTGGGCGGCGTCATCTCGCGATCTTCGTGACATCCGATGCAACCACGCCGTTCACCGGGCATGACCCAAAAGAAGCTTTGCATCCGATCAAGCATCTTGCCGTCGAGACCGACACTTGCGAGTTGAAGAGGTGTCCGCGCTGGCAGTTCAACAAAGAACGAGCCATCCGACTCAACACGCGCCTCACCGAGGAGCTTCGGTCCGGAAAGATCGGTCGGTGAAAGCGAGTTGCTGAAGACCCGAACCGTTTCGATCTCAAAATCTCGATCGCTTTGGATGGACTGGTCCGAAAGATACACGTTGAGGCAGTAGAGCTGTGCAACGGAACCGTCGTGATTCACCACGCTTGATCGCCCGGGCGGTTTCGATCGAGGGCCAACCCAGACCGCGTCCAACGCATGCCACTTCGGATCATCGAGCACCGTGGCAATGACTTTGCCGTCGTTCGCGTCAAGAATGGACAAACGCCGCAGTGGGGCGGTGCCCCGCCTTGGGATGGAATGCGAGACCAGCACCTTACCGCCGGGCATTGGCGATAGCGCGTGGATTCTTTCACCCGCGATGTTTCGAACGATACGCCGCGAGTGCAAGCTCCGTGTTCGTGCGACGGAGATAACCTTGCACCCCGTTCCATCACACTCCGAGTAGACAACGGTATTGGCATCGACTTGACACGGCGCTGTTCGACTGGCTGCTGCGCCATGCAGCCCCGCGAACGGAAAGACATCTGTGCCGTCCGTGTTGATCGTGAACAGGGCAGTGTTTTCGACTACACCTTCTTCGGCGGAATCGCTCTCGGAAGGTGCAGCCATTGAGAAGATCAATCGCCCGTCGCTAAGAATCGTCGGATCAGACACGCCCTTCGACGCGAACGTGACGGGATGCATCTCTGCGCCGTCCAACCGACACGAATAGATCGTCGATGGCGCATCCATTGTTGGCAGGGTTACGAATGCGATCTGGTCTTCGGGGGCTACCGCGTCGATGGTATAGATCGTCGAAAGATAGATCGCCTGCGCGCAGCCGCCAGGGCATTCCGTGACCTTACGCAACCCCGATCCATCGACACCAATTTCCCATATCGCAGGAGCGTCAGCGTTTGCCTTTGCTCCGGCAAACAGGATTCGTTTGCCGTCAAACGAGCAGTTCGGTTTTCCAGCCGAACGAAAGCCTTCCGTAAGAATTGAAACGATCTCCGATTTCGCCGCATCGACCAGCACGATTCGAGCGCCGGTTAGCTTGCCCGAAGGAATGGTTGTTGGCGCTTGCGAGACTGCGACAATCCCGCGCGAGATCACTCCCGCAAGTTTGCCTTGTGTTGGTTTTGATCGATGGGGAGCCGTCGGGCGCTCTGCACACCCACTCCCGAGCGTGGCGACAAGTGCGCACGCGCAAACCGCCGCTGCAACCGTGTGCGAGATACCTCGCGACGGTCGCTGGCAGGTAGCGGGGTTCCGTCTGGATGCGGCGCTCAGCATTCTTCTGGCTCTCCGGCACGATTCGGACCACTCGACATCTGAATGAAAAGAAGCGTGTCGATGCTTGCATTATCGGCCCAGTTCCCCGAATCCATGCTGTGCGTACCGATGCTCGTCGTCTGGCACATGGATTGCCGTAAGAACGTACGGGGGTGTTCTGCGCATATCGGAACCACTGCCCACGGCGTATCTCGCAATGGAGAGCTGTTTCATGATTCAATCCGACAGTCGCAACCGAGTGAAGAAAGAAGCCGTCAAGAACCCGGCGGTGCTCAACGAGGCTTACGACTATCCGCGTCAGGTCTCATTTTCGCGTGGAATGAGGGTCGAGCTTGACGGCCAAGTGATGCTTTTCATCTCAGGAACCGCGAGCATCGATGAAAACGGCAAGTCCATCCACAAGGGCGACGTCGCCGCCCAAACGCGCCGCGTGTTTACAAATATCGCGTCGCTCTTAGAAAGCGAAGGGGCGGACTGGAAAGATGTTGTTCGAACAACGTGCTATCTTGTGGATTTCGATCATTACGACGGGTTCAACGACGCACGCACGGAGTTCTACGAAAAGCAGCGCCTTGACCCGCTCCCTGCAAGCACCTGTATTCAGGCAACCTTGTGTCGCCCTGAGCTTCTTGTCGAGATCGAAGCGATCGCGATGATCCCCAAGGACCGACCGCGATGAAGAGTTCACCACGAGGGGAAGCTTCCGCGGCGCGCGACTGCCGGCAACGTTGCCACTCACAGCTCGTCCGTCGCCGCCGTTACCGTTTGTGGGGTCTTGTCGTCGGAGTTTGCGCACTCGTGTGGGTCGTCGTTCGGGCAGGATCAAAACCCTCGCGTCTTTCGTATCCATGTCAGCAATCGGCGCTTGTCGTCGCGTTCACCAACCTCCTTGGTCCGCTACTCGCGTTGCTGATCGCAGCCCGCGTTGGTCTGCTCAGGTGTCTTCGTTCAACAGGTGGAAAGCTCATCGGTGGGGCGTGCGGGACGCTTTTCGTCGCGATATGGACATTCGCATCTTTCGAGACGCTCCCACCGCTAACACGAATAGCTCCGCCGACAGACCACTTCCCCGACGTCTACTTTGTGCGTCACGCCCGCAATCCAACTCCAACGACACTTGGCGGCATCGACGATCTTGTCACGCTCATGGGTGTCGAGGGGTTCAAACTTCATCGATCTGTGAACCACGCTATCACGGCAGGACCGAACGGATTGATTGAAACGGACTCGGTTGTGCTTCTGAAAGTAAACGCGCAGTGGGGCGACCGTGGTGGGACCAATACCGACGTTGTTCGGGGGGTGATCCGGAACATTGTGGATCATCCCGACGGTTTCGACGGTGAAATCGTGGTCGTCGATAATGGTCAGGGCTTCGGAAGCCTGAGTCGGACGAACAACAACGCAGAAGACACGACCCAATCCGTCGAAGACGTCGTCGCAGACTTCGTGGCCGAGGGCTGGCGCGTATCTGCTCACCTGTGGGACTCGATTCGTGAGATTCCCGCGGACGAGTACATCAACGGAGACCTTCGCGATGGGTACGTGGTTGCGTCGTCGCTCGACGTGCAGACCAGCGTTCGTGTTTCGTACCCCAAGTTCCAAACAAGCTACGGAACGTATGTCAGCTTCAAGAGAGGGATCTGGGAACCGCTCTTCGCCTTGTATGACTCGAACCGTCTCGTTGTTATCAACATGCCTGTTCTCAAGACGCATGCGATCTACGCTGTGACCGCAAGCGTCAAGAACTTCATGGGCGTCGTGACGAGAAGACTCGGCACCGACTCGCACAACGGCGTTGGACGCGGCGCGATGGGCTCGATTCTTGCCGACGTCCGCATGCCCGACCTGACGATCCTCGACGCCGTCTGGATCCTCGCGCGACCGGGTCGTGGACCCAGCGCATGGTACGAGGAAGCAAGCTTTCGCAATCAACTTGTCGCCGGGACTGACCCGGTCGCGCTCGACCGATGGGCGGTCAAGAACGTGCTACTGCCTCAGATCATCGAGAACGGCTACGGGGAGAGTTCGTGGCGGGCGACGCAAGATCCCGACAATCCCGCTGGCGTCTTTCGCCAGTATCTCGATCGTTCCATGAACGAAATGTTGCTGGGCGCAATCCGAACAACGAACGACACCGACTCCGTCAAGCTCCATGTCTGGTCCGGAGATACTGATCTCGATGGCGATCTCGATCTCGCCGACTTTGCCAAGTTCGCGTCTTGCGCGACGGGGCCAGATATCGCGACGGATGCTCTATGCGAGACCTTCGACTACAACGCGGATTCACGTTCGGACCTGCTTGACATCGCGGCATTCCAGAACATTTTCACCGCTTCGTTCGACAACTAGTGATTCCTGCGAAGATGACCTGCGGTCCAAATGATAGGGCCGAACTGAACTCCTCGCGTGGCGGTTTCGCCGTTCAACCCGATCGCCGGCTGGCGTTTGTCGTGGATTCCTGACCGACCGCAGGGTGGGTTCTCAGCGAAAGTCCGACGCTCTGGAACGCGGCTTGCTGGGAGGACTTCGGAGCTGGACGGGACCGGTGTAGCCCCACTTGCGACCATCATTCGGGCGTGCGACAGTTTCTCGCGCGATTCCGGGCTGATATGGCGGGGAGGGCCCTATCGCGTCCATTCCCAGGATGCCGGAGAACGACCTCCCCACGGGCAGGACGATCATTGCTCGGGGTGGGTATGCACACAAGAAGGGCCAAGACGTTATGCGAGAGTTTATTACGGGGAATCAAGCGATCGTTCGGGGGGCGGTTCGCGCTGGCTGCAACTTTGTTGCGGGGTATCCGATTACGCCGGCAAGTTCGATTCTTACGGAAGTGCTTCGCGCGTTCGCTGATGGCTCGGGTGTCGTCGTTCAGACTGAGGACGAGATTGCCGCGATCGGTCAGTGCATCGGTGCGTCGATGGCGGGTGCCAAGGTGATGACCGCCACATCCGGTCCGGGCATCAGCCTGTATAGCGAGAACATCGGACTCGCGCAGATGGGCGAAGCGCCGCTGGTGATCGTGGACTGTCAACGGATGGGACCGGCGACGGGCGGAGCTACGGCGACCGGGGACGGCGACGTGATGTTCGCCCGGCATGTAACGTCGGGCAGCTATCCCATTCCGGTGCTCGCCGCGACAGACGCGACGACTGCTTACCGACTCGCATATGAGGCGTTCAACATCGCCGAACGATTGCGCACGCCGGTGATCTTGTTATCTTCAAAGGCGATCGCGCTTACGCGGCAGACGGTTGATCTGGAAAAGGTGCAGCTCTCTCCATGCGTCGAGCGAAAAGCGGCAGCCCCCGATGCGACGTTTCATCCGTACAAGGTTGATCAACCGGGCGGTGTTCCCGATTTTGCTCCGATCGGCGGGTCGCAGCGCGTACGGTTCACCGGATCGATTCATGATGAAGAGGGCGTGCTTACGATCGAGCGAGATCAAATCGACGCGAAACTCCAGAGACTCAATACGAAGATTCTTGCAGGGTCGGACGCGCTTGAGCTTGTGGACGAAGACCTCGACGACTCTGCGGAGACGCTTGTCATTTCGTACGGACTGGCAGACGGCGCAGCTCGCGAGGCGGTGCGACAATCGCGTGATTGCGGTGCGATGGTAAGTCACTTGACCTTATATAGTCTCTGGCCTGTTCCGGCTAAAGCTATTCGTCGAGCGGTGACGCCTTCGATCAAACGCGTCATCGTGCCAGAACTGAACCTCGGTTTGTACGTCGAAGAGATACGCAAACTGCTTCCGGGGATCGACGTGATGTCGATTCAGCGGATCGACGGCGGGCTGATTGAACCGCAACGAATCGTCAGTGCTGTCACAGCAGACTCGCCATGCGGATGTCGATGCGGAGGGCAGTCGAAATGACAACACTCGCCGTCAAACGCAACGAAATGGCCTTTTGCCCCGGATGTTCGCACGGGATGGTGCTGGAACGTCTATCCGAGGCGTTCGATCGGATGAACCTTGCGCCGACGGACGTGTGCATCGTGACCGACATCGGTTGCGTCGGCATCTCGGACCGCTATCTCGACTGCCACACGTTCCACGGTTTGCACGGTCGGTCGATTACTTATGCAGAGGGGATCAAGCGTGCCCGCCCGGAGTTGACGGTGGTCGTGCTGATCGGCGATGGCGGCTGCGGAATCGGGACGGCCCATCTGGTTCATGCCGCGCGCCGTGGCATCGATATTAACGTCATCGTGTTTAATAATTTCAACTTCGGCATGACCGGCGGCCAACATTCATCCACCACGCCAGTTTGCGCTCAGACTCCGACGACGCCGGCGGGTGCGACGGACTATCCGTTCGACGTTTGTCAAACTGTCGGCGCAAATGGCGCGTCGTATGTCGGTCGCTTCACCGCGTTTGACAAGGATCTGCCAGACCGAATGGAAGCGGCCCTGCGTGCGCCGGGGTTTTCGCTGCTCGATACGTGGGAGCTTTGTGTGGCTTACTACGCCGAGCGGAACCGCCTCAACCGCAAGACACTGACGACGTTGTCAGATGAGATGGACCTGCCGTTGGGAGAACTTGAATGCCGACGCCGTCCCCAACCCCCATCGCTCGCCGTTACAGCGACAGGAAACGCAGTCACAAAGACAGCCGAGCCATCCATCGCGTTGTCGTGGGCAGAGCGAACGGAGTTTTGCGTCGCAGGATCGGCGGGGCAGCGCATCCTTTCGGCGGTCGGCGTTATTGGCAGAATTGCGGTGGCGGGAGGACTATATGCCGCACAGTCCGACGATTTTCCGATTACCGTTCGGCGCGGGCATTCGGTGTCGAACCTGATTCTCTCGCGCAAGGCGATCGTCTACACGGGCGTCGATCGCACAGATCTATTGCTAGTGCTCACGGAAGATGGTGTTCGTCGGGTGAAGTCCTGGCAGGCGCTCTCGACCGATACGCTTGTGTTGGCGGAGGCGTCATTGAATCTGCCCGCCACAGGCGCGCGCATCGAACGAATTGATCGCAAGACCGCGGAGAAACTTGTTGGAAAAACTTCTGCGGCGCTTGCGCTGCTGAGCTACGCGATTGTACGTGGGGGATGGCTCGATGAAGACCGTTTTCGCACTGCGGCTGAGTTCGGCGTGCGCGGGAAGTATCGCGACGAAAATCTGAAAGCCATCGACGCGGGCATAGGCCTTGCTCGCGCCGGTTTCGAGCTTGAGACCTAACGAAAGTGACAGGATACCAAGGGAGCTTTGGCATGATTCATGAGAGCGTTATCGACAGTTGCCTGAATCGTCTGTCTGCGCACTTCGGTCCGCTCGTGATGATTCGCCCGCCTGCGACCGCAGCGGATCTTGCAGATCTGGAACGCACGGTCGGTCCGTTGCCGCGCGACCTGACAATCTTCCTGTCAACCTGCAACGGGCTGCGCGTCGGTGTGGTCGGCCTCCATGAGGAACTTCACATGTGGCACGTTCGCGAGATGCTAGCAGCGATTTGTGACTGCTCCGGCTCGCCGGTCGCGGCGGGGCTGGTTCCGGTTCGCGGTGACGTAAGCGGTCCGCGAGATTGTCTTGTGCTAGAAGCTGGTGATGTTCACGGCACCGTTGTTGCGTGGGATGCATGGGTGCCCGGGGCTGAGCTACTCAGCTCTTCATTCGGCCATTATCTCGATGCATGGGTAAACTTTCTTATTGCGAACTATGAAGCCAACGGGCGATCCAAGCAGGATGAAGCTCCGGGAAGGTTCGACGCAGTATTCACGGGGCGTTGCGATTCTGACGTCACCTCGCTGCGCAACGCCAGGACAACTCGGGAGTGGCTGAACCGACTCGACGCATGTGCGTCATCGGGCGCAGATTTTGAATAGTATGAAATCGGTTTCGGTCATGGAGTGATTCTGTCACCTGCGTAACCGGCCGATGAACACCAGGGGGGGGAAGATGAATTCGATGGAGCACAAGGCAATG
>JAJRUK010000383.1 GCA_024277835.1 Planctomycetota bacterium
AACGTCGCCCGCGCGTGTTGGCGAGCAAACAGCCCGTGAAGCATATCATCGTGATGTTTGACACCGGACAGGTACGCCGGAATCACTTTCGCACCCGTTCGTAGAGCAAGCATCGCAACGCCGTCTTTGAGACGAATCGGGTCCGACGGGGCAACAATACCGCCCTCGATAAAGATCCCCATCGCGCGACCGTCCTTAAGATTGCGGATCGCCTGCTTGGTTGAACTGGTATCGCGCGAGCCGCGACGCACCGGGATGCAATCAACCTGGCTGACAACCCAATGAATAATAGGCAGTTTCGCGTACTCCGCAGCAATCATAAACGAAATCGGTCGATACTTCGCGGCCGCACAGAGCAACAGCGGATCGGCATGGCAAACGTGATTGCAGGTCACGATCGCCGCCCCGGTTTGCGGGAGCGTACAAGGGCCAATCCGCTTGAAACGGTACCAGAACCGAGTGAGAAACTCGTTGAGATTCTGGAGAAATAACAGCATCGGCCCATAAACGGCGCGACGCAGGCGAACCACAAGGGTCATAATTCCGGCCCCAAACATGAGCACCGCGACCACGATGAGAATCCACCCAACCCACCGATCGACCCGCTCCCACTGTGGAACGCCGAGGAAGCCCGTGGCCGCAAGAAGCGCACCGCTGGTACAGACATCGCTCACGCCAAAGACCCGCCCGCGATACCGATCGGCGACCGTTTTTTGAATGAGCGAAGCAACGCTGGCCATCACGGTCACACCGAACGTCCCGGAAAGGAACATCCCCGCACCGCCGACGAACGCGGCGATTGTCGTATCATCCAGGAACGCGGAACCAGCGAGCAAAGTTAGCCCCAGCGCAACGCCGTAACATCCCCAGGTGATCGCAAGCTCGGGGCGAAGGGCGTCGCCAAGAAAAAGAAGCGTCAGCGACCCCGTCACAAAGCCCGCACCGATGATCGCCTTGTAAAACCCAATCGTTTGCAGATCCCCGCCGAAGCAATCTCGCACAACCGCGGGCAACACGCTCAGCACAAACGAACCGCAAAACCAGACAAGCGCCGCGACCGCAATCAGCTCGCGCACGTGACGATGCGCGAAAGCATAGGAAAACCCCTGCTTCAACCGACCGAAACGCTCGGAGAAAGTTGACGAAGTCGTTGGTGCGACTGTTCGAGCCGGCGGTCTGATCGCAAGTAGAAAGACGGCGCTCAAGAGGAACGTCCCGGCGTCGGCGAAAAAGGCGATGCGCGGTTCGTAATGCTTGGCGAGATGACCGCCAAGAAGCGCCGCCGCCATCGTTGCGATAATCCCCAACCCGCTGATCATCGCATTGGCACGGACGAGTTGATCATCGCGCACGATCGTCGGAAGAAGCGCCGCCCGCGCCGGCGAGAAAACGCTCGCGAACATGCCCAACAGCAGCAACGGCGCAAAAGCCCCCCACCGCCCCCATCCAGCACTCCACGCCAGCAGCGACGCGAACGCGAGCATCACGATCACGCGAGCGCCGTCCGCAAACACCATCAACCCCCGCCTTGGAAGTCGATCCGCAAGCGCCCCCGAGATCGGCGCAAAAAGGAACATCGGCAGAAAAAACATCATCGTCATGCGAGCCGCGAGGGGGGTGATGTCCACGTCCGCATCGATCGCCCGCTGGGTCTTGAGCAGGGCGAGTTCGGCGAGGTGGTCGCCGAGGACGCTCACACCGTACGCACACCAGAGGAGCACGAAGTTCGCGTTCCGCAATAGCGAGAGCTTTCCCGTTCCGGTCGATACACGCATGATGACGCTGTTACGCTCTTGTTGCCTGGTATTCCACGGCCAATCCGGGGAGAATCCGGCTCCCTGCCGCCGCCAGGTCCATCCTACCGCGTCTTATGGGCGGGGGCTATCGCGGGGATTCTTGCCCTCGCGGGGTTGGATCGGTATCTTACGCCGTTTCTGCCCGACCTCGACGAGCGTATCACCGCCTCACGGTTGGTCAGAACGAAATGACAGAAAACTAGACTCGATGAAAGGATGAGATATGACTCGTTTTGGACTAGGCTTTGTATTCGGCTCGGCGATTCTTTTCACAGGCGTGGCTGTGGGCCAAGAGAAAAAGGGCGACCTCCCGCCGACGGACGCGATGCACCCGTATGTACGGATGGAGACGACGCTCGGTGACATCGTTTTGAAGTTGGACGCCGAGAAAGCTCCGATCACGACTTTGAACTTTCTTCGCTACGCTGAGGACAAGTACTACGACGGAACGATCTTTCACCGCGTCATGCCAACGTTCATGATCCAGGGCGTCGGCTACGCGACGAGCAAGGATCTCAAGACGGCGGGCCTGCATGCTCAGATTCGCAATGAATGGAAAAATGGCCTGTCGAACGCTCGCGGAACCGTCGCGATGGCACGCTTGGGCGGAAAACATCACTCCGCAACATCGCAGTTCTTCATCAACGTCGTGGACAACGCTCAGCTTGACGGTCCGGTGGACGGGGCTGGCTACGCCGTCTTCGCGACGGTCGCGCAAGGAATGGATACGACCGTCGAAAAGATTCGAACGACTGAGGTCGGTACCGATCCGAAAATTCCGATGGGTCGAGTCGTACCCGTCGCGATGGTTGAGATCAAGTCGGTACGTTTGATCAGCAAGTTCGACAGGGAAAAAACGAAAGCACTGGCGGCGAAAGCAGAAAAAAGTTTCGGCGGCGCAGAGGCAGCCGCCAAGGCAGGGAAAGTGAAGGCAATGATGGACGTGATTGCGAAGTTTGAGGCAGAAACAGGAAAGAAAGCGGTCACGTCGAATACGGGCCTGACCCATATCGATATGGTCGTCGGCGACGGCGAGCAGCCAAAACCCACCGACCAGGTGGAGGTTCATTACACCGGTTGGCTGACCGACGGAACAAAGTTCGACAGCTCGGTCGACCGCGGTAAACCCTTCGCGTTTAACCTGCGTGGAGGCGTGATCAAGGGTTGGCTTGAGGGCGTCGCCACGATGAAAGTAGGCGGAAAGCGAAAGCTGATTATCCCGAGCGATCTCGGTTACGGTTTGCGTGGTTCCCCTCCGGTGATTCCCCCGAGCGCGACGCTGGTTTTTGATGTTGAGCTATTGGCGATCAAGTAGTCGGATGCATCGGCCTACTGGCAAAACCCGTGAGGTATATGATGAGAAAGTGTTCCCTGTTTTTCTTGGGGTTCGCCGCGACTGGCGTTGCCCTTTTGGCGCAAGGTGTGAGCGCGGCTGATGCAGCGCCAACGACAAAGCCAAAGGTTCGTGTTGAGACCTCGCTAGGTGCGTTCACCATTGAACTGGACGCGGATGTCGCCCCGATCACCGTCGTAAACTTCCTGGCGTATGTTAAGAACGGGTACTATGTAGACACGCTCTTTCATCGCGTCACCGAAGACGTGATCCAGGCGGGCGGGTACACACGCGACTTGGTCATGAAGAAAGACGGTCGGCTCGATCCGATTCCCGACGAGTCGCGCCGAGGCCTGTACAATCTCAAGTACACCGTATCGCTGTTTCGCGACCCTCTCAAACCCGTCTCCGGACAGACCCAGTTTTTTATCAACATCAAGGACAACTCCCAACTGGACAAGCTGCGCGATGGAACCGGATACACCGTCTTCGGCAAGGTCGTTGAGGGAACCAAGACGATCGACAAAATCGCCAAGTCCCCCGTAACCACAAACCCCAGCTACGCAGCCGGTCGAAGCAAGGTCGTCCCCGAGACGCCCGTCGTGATTAAGAGGATGACGCAACTCGATCCGCTTGATTCCAAGAAGGTCGAACGGATCAAGAAAGAGTTTCGCCTGCGCGCCGAAGACCCGCTCGGTTTCCTTCTCGCCGACTACCAGAAAAAAACCAAGGCGAAACCACAGACGACCGAGAGCGGCCTAACGTATCTCTCCCTGCGCGAAGGCACGGGCGCATTTCCAAGTCCAGCCGACACGGTTGAGTTGCACTTCAAAGGTATGCTCGTCGATGGCGTCGTCTTTGATAGCTCTATCGATCGATGGGACGGTCCTGGCAACTTGGCGCTTGCGTCGCTGCTCCCCGGATTGCGGGAAGGCCTATCGCTCATGCAGGAAGGCGGCAAGGCGCTTCTCATCCTTCCCCCGTCGCTTGCCTTTGGCGAACCCGGCATGCCCAACAAAGTCCCAGCGAATGCGACGGTCGTGTTTGAGGTGGAGCTTCTCGGCGCGAGTCTGGCCGACCAGAAATAGTGACTCAACCGGGGTTGCTTGTAAGAAGGTGTCTTGGCGACAGGGCTGACAAGGCCCTCAGGCGAGATCGCGTCATTTGAAACAAAATCGTTACCATGATCCAGGGCGCTAGCGGAATGCAACGGGTAGAATGCGAGCAAGACGTGAAGATGGGCAGTTTGAGTCGACAGGTTCGACTCGTGAAAAGTTTCGGATTCGAAGCGGCTCACCGTTTGCCCAATGCTCCGGAGGGGCACAAGTGTGCTCGTTTGCATGGGCATAGTTTTCGCGTTGAGGTGATTTGCGAAGGGGACGCCGACCCAAAGACGGGTTGGCTGATCGACTTCGGCGAGGTAAAGCGATTGTTCGAGCCGACCTTGGATCGACTTGACCATCATTACCTCAACGAGATCGAAGGACTCGAAAACCCCACCGCAGAGAACCTCGCCCGATGGATTTGGGGAAAGCTCAAGGCGGATCTACCGCAGCTCACCCAGATCACGATCGCAGAAACCTGTACGTCGCGATGCGAATATCGCGGCTAGCACGCTTGCGATGCATCGCGGTTGAGGACCGAGCGGTTCGCCGTATCGGAGTATTCGTAGCGCACTGTTATTCGTGAAGAGCCGGGGAATGGATCCTCGCAACAGATACCGATTTTCAGACCCAAATCGAAGGAGCCTATCAAGATGAGCAAGAAACTGTTGAGCATGTTGACCGCGTGTGCGTTCGCAGCCGCCGTCACTACCGCCCAAGCGTGCCCGAAGCACGAAGCTGCAGCAGCAGCCAAGAAAGCCGCTGACAAAGAGACCACGACGACAGCCAAGTTAGTCGATGCTCCGTGCCATAAGACCGCCGCGAAGACTGGGGATACTCCGCCATGCCACCAGTCCGGCGCGAAGCTCGTTTCCGGGAAATCGGGCTGCCCGATGGCTGCCCGACTCGCAAAGCTCCCCAAGATGCAATACAAAGTCGGCGAGACCGTCACTGGCTGCTCAAAGTCCGCAGCCAAGCTGGCCGAAGAAACCCAGACCAAGATGGTCTATCTCGTCGCTGACAAATCGTTCGACAATGAGGGCGATGCAACCGTCGCGCTGAACGCTGCACTCGAAGCAGAAATCGCCAGCCTCAAGACGATGCAGTTTGCCGTCGGTAGCGACTGTGTTCGCTGCCCGATCACGGCAAAGGGCATGGCCAAAAAGGCCGGTACCAAGGTCGCCTATCGCGTCGGCGGGATGGACTTCTCCGACAAGGACCAGGCAGCCAAGGCTGTTGTGCTCGTCAACGACGCCAGCGACGCCGTGAAGATGACCTACAAAGTCGCCGACAAGAGCTTTACCTGCGATAAGATGGCGGGCGGCGCTTCAAAGGAAACCGGAAAAGCGATCACCTATGTCGTCGGTGACGAAGAGACGTCCTGCGAAACGTCGGCAAAGTTGATGCTGAACAAAGCGAAGGTCCACGCGATCGTCGCCGCTGCTGCGGCTGCCCTCGCCTCCTAACAAGATTTCAAACCTCTATCCGAGCGGACAAAGCCCGGGGCGTAAATGCCTCGGGCTTTGTTCTTATCTTAACATTCGTCTAAAAAGTTTACCCGCCAAGAGCACGCAATCTTGCCATGAGTGCGTTTCGCCTTGGGCTTGCCTTGGGTTCGATCGCCACCGCCCGACGGTAAGACTCGATCGCCTGCTTCGTCTTGCCATCGTGGGCAAGCAACTCGCCGCGACAAACCAGCACACTTATGTCATTTGGCGCAATCCGCTCGACCTGCCGAACGTACTGCCACGCTTGATCGATGTCATCGTCGGTGTCCCGTTCTAATAGAAGCAGGGCGCGTTCAACGTTTGCACCAATGTGCTTCGGCGCAAGCTGCACAGCCCGGCGATATTGCACAATCGCGCCGTCAAGATCGTTTAGCATAATCAGCGTGACGGCGTATTGATAGGCCCATTGCGCGTCGCCGCCAAAGCGAGAATCGTTCTTTCGGAGATGGTCGATCGCTCCACGAAGATCCCCCGTTTCTCGAAGCATCGTCACAAGAGATAAGTGCCCCGCAACATCGTCCGGTGATTCCGCAACACGTTGACGCTGCGCCGCCAGCACGTCCCCCCGACTTTCCGCAACCGCCTCCCGCGCCTCGCGCAATGCAGCCACCGTCGGTGTATGTCCCGGAGATTGCATCTCCGCAGTTTGAAGCGCATGGAGTGCTTCGTCAAACTTTCCAACGCTCAGTAGCGCCCGCCCGAGATCGCGATACGCATCCGTATAACCCAGGTCAATATCAATCGCCCGACGAAGCAGCGCGATGCCCTGTTCAACCTCGGAGCTGCCTGCCAGCAAGTGTCCGTACAGTCGAAGCGCCTGCACGCCGTCGGGATGATCGCGATAAGCCGCGGCGTACAGCGACCGGTTGTCCCGCCAATCACTATTTCGCACAACGCACCGCCCCGCCATGGCAAAAAGGACAATTGCCAGCAAGACACGCACACCCGCACGATGAAACAGCGGAGCCATACCGACGGCAAGCAATATCGCTACCCACACCGATGGGAGATACCAAATCCGCTCTGCAAAAAAAGCTCGCAACAACACGAAAGCGTTCGACGTAGGCAGATAGCATAAGATGCACATGGTGAACGCCCACGCGACAGTCGAATCGCCTCGGCGTAACCGACGTACTGCCCACCAAAACAACACGACCGATGTCGCCACCCCTACAAGAACATAAGGGTCAAACAGACTCGTAGCGAGACGAACCGCGTTGATCGAATAATCGATATTCAGCGTCGCCGGCCAAGCTGTCTTGACCCAATACATCCCCCAAAGTTGAACCGCCCCGAGCACTCGCTGCCCCATCGGCGCACCGGCGAGCACGTTCATCGTCTTGGTGAGCGGCGCGGCTTGCACGATCGCCCCGTCAAGCGCGTTGATCCGAAGAACAAGATAGACGACGACGGGAATCGCAACATACCAGAGTCGGCGAAGCGTCGAGCGAGATAACCAACGACCGGGGGCGCTTTGCCGCAGCGCCTTGTGATGGAAGAACCAGTCAATCGCGACGACACAGATTGGTGCAACAATCCCGCTTTCCTTCGCGCCCATCGCAACCAAGATCGCAACCGCCGCCCCAACCCGCCAGAAAAAGCGAACACGCACGTCCACGCAGCGAATCGCCCGACCATGTGCAAGCATCGCGGCAACCACACCAAGCGTCGCAAGAATGTCCGCCCGACCAACGATGCTCGCGACGACCTCCGAATGAATCGGAAGCGCAGCAAACAAAAGTCCCGCAACCCACGCAACGCGCCGATCGTCGGTCAATCGAAACCCCAACCGCAGAACCAACACCGCAAGCAGCGCATGCAAAATAACATTGACAAAATGCTGAGGTCCAGCCGCGGCAGGAAAAAACGCCTGAACGATCCGGTACGATGTCACCGCGACGGGCCTATAGAGCAAGTCGCGATCCTCCCACGTCGTCCCCGCCCCGCCCCAGTAGTCGGTCGTCCAGATCGCAAGCCACGCCCCCCCGCCGATGACCTGCGGGTTGGCTTCGACGATCGGAACGTCGTCGTGACAGTAACTATTCGCGAGCGTCGTCCCGAAGCACACCACCGCCAGCGCCGCGACCAACACCTCCGCCGCGAACATCCGCCGACACAGCAACCTCCGCAACCTCCGCTCATGAGGGCTTTGATGTATGGCGTCCGCTGAACCCATGCGCCTATCATTCCCGACGATCGATTTCGCACAACCCGGGCTCGCCAACCGAGCCGCGTGGCATTCGCCCGCGCGGACTCACAATCGGCAATCAACGCACGAGAACCGAAACATACGCCGACCGACGACTCCGATCCGAATTGCAGCCATCGCCCCACCGCCGTAAACTCTGCGCCGCATCGGGCGAGTGGCGGAATGGCAGACGCAGGGGATTTAAAATCCCCTCTGGTGAAAACCGGGTGCGGGTTCGAGTCCCGCCTTGCCCAATTTGAGCGGGGGACGACGCGAGACCATAAGAATGTGTGTGAGAAGCCTCTTTCAGAGCCGCGACCGTTAGGGAGCGAAAACAACGGCTTTCGACATACTAACGGGCGATTCCTCACGGGCGCGGCTCGGTTCGTAGCTTCGCACACACGTTCTAAGGGATTGAGGTGGGTTGCCCGTAACGCGTTAACCTATCTCGCACCAACGAATTCACGGTCGCGTCATGCGCGATACCGACCCAGAACCTCTTTGACCGACTCGACAAGCTGCTCGCGTTTGATCGAAAACTGCGCTGGCTGTTGCTCAAGCCACTTCTTCCGATCCGCGCCGATTTCCTTCGACAGCTCAACGCCAAGTCGAAGGTCTTTGATCGAAACCTCACCCGCAGCCATCTCATCAGACCCGGCGACAATCGCTATTGTCTTGCCCGTATCGCTTGCATACTTGAACTGCTTCGCGATCCCCTGATTCCCGATGTACAACTCGGCATTGATCTCGGCCGCCCGAAGCTCGCCAACCATCTGTTGATATTCAGCGTTGAGCGTCTTATCGAGTCGCGTCACCAAAATCGAAGCCGTCGTTGGCGATGTATCAATCTTGCCCAGCGTCTTCAGCGCCGCCAGCAGTCGGTCAACACCGATCGATGCCCCCGTCGCAGGAACCTCCTGCCCCGTGAAACGCTTCACTAAGTCATCGTATCGACCGCCGCCAAAAACGCTTCCGAATTCCCGCGAAACGCCGTCTTCATCAACAACCGGAAACGTCAAAACGCCTTCGTAAACAGGCCCCGTGTAATACGCAAGCCCGCGAACAACCGTCGGGTCAATCACGACTCGATCTTCCGCGTACCCGCCCGCGGACAGGGCTGTGTCGATCTGCCGAAGCTCATCGACACCCTCGCGTCCAACTTCGCTCTCGCCGACAAGCGTTTCGAGCACATCGCACAAGATAGCCCGCGTCTCGCCCTCGGCAGAAAGATACCCAATGACAACTTCGATCTGACTCGCAGTAAGCTTACACCCGGTCTTGAAGTCACCCGACTCGTCCTTTCGACCGTCGCCAAGAAGCTGCTTGACGCCCTCAATCCCGACGCGATCGAGCTTATCGATCGTTCGCAAAACGTTCCGGCTTGTCGCTTCGCCGAGAACATCCCCACCGCCGATCGTTTCGAGCACCCCGTTAAGCACCTTTCGATCGTTCAGTCGAACAGCGTAGTCGCCGCGTGCAATCCCAAGTGCCTCCAGCGCGTCACACATCACCATGCAACATTCGGCGTCGGCGAGCATAGCATTCGTCCCAACCGAGTCAAAATCGAATTGATAAAACTCGCGAAAGCGCCCAGGCCCAGGCTTCTCCACGCGATACACAGGCCCCACTTGATAGCGACGAAACGGGCGAGGCAACTCCGGGTTCATCGCCACATAACGCGAAAGCGGAGCCGTCAAGTCATATCGCAGCGCAACCCAGGCTTCATCTTCGTCGCGAAATGCAAAAATCCCCGCGTCGGGCTGATCCGCCTCCGGAAGAAACTTGCCGAGGCAATCCACGTACTCCAACGCTGGCGTCTCCAGCGGAGCATAACCATATCGCTCGTACACTTTGCGAATCTTCGCGATCATCCGATCGCGCGCGAGTACATCGCCCGCTTCTATGTCGCGAAAGCCCTTTAGCCGGCGCGGTTTAGTTCGAGTGGTTTTTTTCTTGGCCATGATCTCTCTGGTTATAAAACGATAGGCGGTCAGTCTACTTTGAGCGTTTCGGATGTCCAGCGAGCGAAAAGGTAAGTGTGAATGCGTCGATCAGCGTAAGCCATGGCCAACAGTAGCGGCTCTTTCTTCCGCCCCTCCGTCTCGACGTTCTTCCGTTTTCCAAACACGTCGTTCTTCCGTCCTCCTTTTACCAAAGGGATTGAGGGGGGTTCCCCCGTGCGCTTTAGCGCTAGAAGTTCTAGACAGGCAGGCTTCCATATATCGCAGCGATCGCGTCATCAACAGTCGCCCGCGACACAGCCACAACCTCACCGACGACCGTTATCATCGGCGCTTCCAGCGCCGCCCCCTCGACTCGCTCAACAATTTTGCCGAGCGTCGAAAAGACTTCGCGCTGTCGCGGGGTCGTCCCATGCGAGATGCACGCGACCGGCGTCTCGTCCGCCCGACCTGCACATCGCAACCCGTCAACGATCGTACTTAGTTTGTGGCGACCCATAAGAATCACAACCGTATCGATTCGCGAAAGAGCATCATAATCATGACGGGAATCCGCCAAACCCACGCCGGTCTTTGCCGTAATGACAGCGAACGACCGCGCAACCCCTCGAAGCGTCACCGGAATGCCGGCGGCGGCAGGAACCGCAGCAACGCTCGCAACACCGGGAATTACGACGCAGTCAACACCCGCTCCGCGACACGCAACAAGCTCCTCAAACCCCCGCCCGAACATAAACGGATCGCCGCCTTTTAACCTCACAACACTCCGTCCGGCTGTCGCCCGTTCGACAAGAAGCTGATTGATTTTCTTCTGCGTAACGCTCTTTCGGCCAGGCCCTTTGCCCACGTCGATGAGTTCCGCATCGCCGCGAGCGAATTCGAGCAAGACCGCGCTCACCAGTCGATCGTACACAACGACGTCCGCCTGCTGAAGAAGCGACATGCCACGAACCGTCATCAACCCGGGGTCGCCAGGCCCTGCGCCGACAAGATAAACTGTGGAACGAGCGGGCTTCATGCGACGACCTCTCGGCGCACCGCTTGGCAGTCCGACTCCATCATCGCCAGATCAATCACCAACTTCGACATCGCTGGATCGGTCCCGATCGCGGCGTCACAAACGATGAATCGATCGTCGCATCTCCCGACATACGGCGGACGATCATTCTGTGATGGCTGCAATGATAGGGCTGAAGCGACGTCTCGCCTCGCGTGTGGACCATCAGTCAAGAGAAATACAATCGCCAGGATATTCCGCCCGCGCGCGCCGCGACGAGCCTGTTCGATCGCGGGGTCATCTTCAAGGAAACAGGGCAACGATTCGACAACGCCAAGTCGCTGCCCAAGCGTGCGTGCAAGTGCGATCGTCGCGTCGCGACTCTGCGAGTGTCGCTTCGTCCCGTGGCCAACGACGAGCAACGATGTTTCGTCGAATGCTACGCCGTGCTCGAGCGCGAGCGCGGTCGCGCGATCCGCCGCGATACGTGCCATTTTGGGATGAGCACCGACGGGTTTTGTCACGCGAACGGTCATCTCTGCGAACCGCCTGTTACGAGCAAGTTCGCACGGCAGCACCTCGTCGCAATAGTACCCGCCGCTAGTCATGAAAGGGATCACCGTCGCGCGAGACGATTGAAGCTGGTCGAGAACCGTCGAATAGTGCGGAACCCCACGATGAAACGAAGCCACCACTTCAGCAAAGCGCCCGGTTGCCGCAACACGATCCGCCAGTGCGCAAACTTCAGCATTCACCCGATCGTCGCTGGCCGATCCATGCGCAGCAAGTACAACCGCCCCACCACTCACGCCGCCACCGCCGCTTCAATAGCTCGAAAACGAAAATACCATGAGCAGGTCATGGTCAACTGTCGCAGCTCCCTCTCAAGTCGCGGCGCGATCTTCTGTCGCAGTGCGTCCTTGTGACCCGGTTCTGTCTTCCGTCCCCCCTTTACCAAGGGGGGATCGAGGGGGATTGCCCGCGTCACATGAGTCTTAGGTGCTTTCCGATTCAGAATCGAAACGGGATGAACAAATAGCAGACAGCCAGGTGCCCTGGGGGGGGTGGAGGAAGATGTCTCGACCCTTTGACAGATCGAAACGACAAGGCACCTGGCCGCCATTTTTTCAAAGTCATCCGCCCGCGGTTCGCCGAAAGCAATCCGCAGACCGAGTCCGCGCGGAGTCACGCGGCGCGTTGAACCAATGCAAAGCCGTTCTCCCGGCACTTACGAATCCTTCCCGCCGACTCCGCCGGCGCGTTCACCCGCGCCGCCTAATTCTATCGTCCACACAAGGACTTTGTCGCCGCCTCATTCCAAAAATGCAAGCGCGACGCGGTTGTTGGCCCCATCATCGGGGGAATCTGCCTAAATTCCCTCACCACCATGCAACCCGCACTCGGTCTTTTCAGATGACGACCACCGCCCAGCCCGCGAGTATTCGCCAACCGTCGATCCCGGAACCGACTTCGTACAATGCGTGCAACCGACCGTCGGATAGCCCTGCTCGTGAAGCGCATTGTACGGGACATCGTGCTTTTGAATATACGCCCAGACGTCTGCCCGCTCCCACGTCGCGAACGGACTAATTTTTAGAACCTGATATCGCCAGTCCCAATCGATCACACGAAGATTCGCCCGCGCGGCTGACTGCGACCGACGAAGCGCAGCGATCCACACATCCATATCCCCCATGACCGCGTACATCGGATCGACCTTGCGAATCTGACAGCACATCGCGGGGTCGCGTTTCCAAAGCTCGGGTCCAAACTGTTTTTCCTGCTCTTCGACCGTCATGGCTGTCCCGCGATTCACGAAATTGACATGCGGATAGCGCTCGACAAGTTTGTCGCGAAGGTCGTACGTCTCCTTGAAAAAGAGCATCGTATCGAGGTAGTAGACCGTGAACGGCACGCCATGCGAGGCATACATGTCAATCAGCGCACACCCCTCCATCCCGAAGGAAGACGTGAGCGCCAACCGCTGATCGGCGAACCGTTCGAGCGTCCACGCGATGATCTTATCAGCGGGCGTGTTTTCCGTAATCTCCTCGCGCTGATTCAGCGCGAGACCTGCCTGCCCCGGTTTGTACAGTTCCATTTCCACTTTCTGATCCCTCCACCATTCTCGACGGCGCGAACAACCACGCCCTTATACTAGGCCCGCCCCGGCCCCCGTGTCTGTCCTACTTTTCGTTTTCGACGTCCGCGAAAGACGCCAATAAAAAACGACCCGCGGGGTTTATCCCGCAGGTCGTTGCTTTGCCTCGTTATGCTTTGGCGTGCTAGCGATCCTGTCGGGTGGCCCTTTCATTCGGGACGGGACAACAACAACAACAGCAACAACACGCGCACGATCCCCCCACGATCGTCCCGCCAGCGAGACTCCCACTCAGGATGCGTCCTGATTCTTGGACCGTCAGGTTCATGTTGCTCATCCTAGCTATTTTCACAGGCAGGGTCAAGAAAAAAGCGAAAACGTCCGAAAACTCGCTGAAACCGGGTACCAGACAGTTTAGCAACATGTTGAAAAACGATGTTTTTCAGTGTGGCACCGGGTTTTTCAGTGTGGAACCGGTTTGTAACCGGTGCAAGATGCTGAAACAAGAGGCATCGCACCGGTTACAAACCGGTGCCACACGGGAAGGGGCGGTTGCCGAAAACGCTTATGCGTCTTCGGTTAGCTCAGCCAGGATTTCTACTTCTACTGCAGCGCCCAGCGGGAGTTCCGCCACACCTACGGCTGCTCTTGCGTGCCTACCCTTGTCACCGAATATTTTCGCCAGGATGTCGCTTGCC
>JAJRUK010000384.1 GCA_024277835.1 Planctomycetota bacterium
CAAAACGCAACAAAGCCGCATCAACTACGAATGCGTTCCACTACAGAACGAGATGTGAGATGACCTCCCGAATCATAACCACCGCGAATACAACGCACCGGGTGGCGCTACTTTCTCAAGCTCCATCTCGATCGCCCTGTGAATTTTTACGCGACTCCAGATACGCCGATTCCTCCCCGCCCGTGACATCTCCTCCGCAAAACGAGCCTTCACTTCCCTGCAAACGCGATCCATGGCCTCTTGTCGTATGCCATCCCCACCACCCGCGACGACATGCCCCTCTGCTCGCCTGATACCCATCGATTCACTCTTCCTTCTTAACTTTAGAAACCGAACTCATGGCTGACTGTCGTTTGAGATACGACTTGCGTCTCCCCGTCCACCTCGAACGACGCTGCTCGTGCCGTCTCACCCGAAGCTGCATCAATGCAGCCGTTCCATTGGGATCCTCTTCGAGCACCGCAGAGCGCGCGCCCTCCGCAAGAACCGACTGTACACGATCGATACATTCGCCAACGTACTCATGCATCACCGCTCGCGGAAGTTCAAAACGCGAGAACCGGCTCCACACCCGAATGCTCCGACGAAACCCATTCCGCGCGGCGAAAGCGTTCATCCGCTCGAACAGCAGGCGGTTCATGTCATAAGACAGAAGCGTATCCGTGATGTGCGTTTCCATTGACGCGTGGTGTCGGTCATGGTCGGCGCGAACGAGTCGGCCAACCGCAACCCAAGTTTCGTCACTCTGCAGCGCATCGCCGCGGAGTTCCCAATAGAAGTGCCCGAAGTTGACGCTGCATTGGCTCGCCAGAATCTGACGCGGAACGAACTTGCCGTGCGCGACCGTATCCGCAGCGAGATGCGAGGCATACCCAAGAGCAAACGCGCGATCCTCGTCGTCTTTGGCATCATCCAACAGCGCGAACGCCGTCGACCAATGATGGCAAAACTGCTTCACACGGCTCCACCGTTTGGCGAAGACGACATCCGCCGCGATGTTCCCGTAGAGATACGCTCGCCGATGTTTCGACAGAATTGCAGCGACCCCCGCCGGAAGAAGCGCCAGGTTCCCAAGGATCGTGCTGCCGATCTCGACATGCGTCGCTGGTCCCCAAGCGTATGCATCGCCGCAAAGAAAGAGCACGGCAACTACGCTACCGACCCAAACGATCCCGAATCGAGGAAACATGAAAACCTTCAACCCGCATGCAGTTGAGCAAGCGACCATCGCAAACCAACCGCTAGGGCAGCAGCAAACAGTCTAAGGGGATGAGCCACCAATCACCAGTTCCACGATCGTTCCGATCGCGCAACACCCCAAATTCAGCGTCAAACCTGGCCTCCGGTTGACACAGACCGCCCCCATCCTAGACTTCGTGCTCAGGATACCGTATTTCAAGCTTCGTAAACAGGAGCGTTTGGGCAATGACTGAAAAACAGTCCCACATTAGCGTCGAAGAGTCAGGCGACGTCCGCGTCGTTCATTTCGCCGTCCGGAAGATCCTCGAAGAGCTAGCCATCGCCGACATCGGCGAGGAGCTGACTCAGGTCATCGCTGACAAGAAGGGCGTCAAGCTCCTCCTGAGCTTCCAGGACGTTGAACATCTTTCCAGTGCAGCCTTGAGCATGCTCATCAGCCTGAATCGTCAGGTCGATGAGTTGGACGGCGATCTCCGCATGGCTGACATCGCCCCACCCATTTACGAGGTCTTCAAGATCACCAGGCTCAACAAGCTGTTCAAGATTCACGGGACGACGCAGGAAGCGCTCGCCGAATTCTAAAACAAACGAGCTGCGTAACCCGCGAGTAGGCATGACAGATTCGCAACCACCGCGCGACCGACGGCACGAGGCGAATGACGACTCCAGATCCCGACAACGAAACCACATTTGTGGAGTGCATTATCAAAAGCGATCTCGCCGAGACCGCCAGCCCGCGTGAGCAGATTCTCGCGGAGATGCAGCGCCTGGGATACCCCGAAGCCGCCCGCTTCGCCGCCAAACTCTCACTCGAAGAAGCCCTCACCAATGCCGTCCGCCACGGCAACAGTTGCAAGCCTGACACGACCGTCACAATCCGATACGCAGTCAGCAAGGAAAAAACCGCCATCGTCATCCGCGATGAGGGCGAGGGATTCATCCCGGAGTCCGTCCCCGACTGCACCGACCCCGAGTACCTCGCCACCCCCAGTGGCCGCGGGATTCTCCTGATGAATGCGTATATGGACGAAGTCTGCTACCGCGATTGTGGCAGAGAGGTCTATCTCGTAAAACTCCGAAACTCAACCAAAAGACCCTCCGACTCAGAGCTGCCGCAATCGCCCGTCCGCTGGACCCTTTTCTTCACAGGCAACGTCCAGGGCGTAGGCTTTCGAGCCACCGTGGATGATATCGCCGGCAAATTTCAGGTCACCGGCTATGTGAAAAACCTCCCCGACGGGCGCGTTCAAGCGGTCGCCGAGGGGCTTGAGCAGCACGTTGAAGACTTCCGCGACGCGATTAAGAAAGCCTTTCCCGCCGATATCCAGTCCGTCCAATGCTCGGCCAGCCCCGCAACGGGCAAGTACGCCGACTTCTCGATCGTCATTTGACCCGCCCTCCGGGGTCCACAAACCCGCATCCTTCCGCTATCATGCCCGCCCCGCTCGTTACGGTCGAAATACCCGGCGGGGGAACGAAAAATGCAAGATACAGCGGCACATGAACCCCCGCCGAGGGCGGCCAAGGTCACATGCGTCCGCCCCAAACTCAGGAGAAAACACCCGTGCGAATCTTGACGGTCGTAAAACAAGTTCCCGACTCAAACGCCACCATCAAGGTGCTCGCCGACGGAACTGGCATTGACCAGGCTGGACTAAAACTCGTCTGCGACCCGTTCGACGAGTTCGGCGTCGAGCTTGGCGTTCAGCTCAAAGAAAAACGAAGCGACGTCTCCGAAGTCGTCGCGATTACCCAGGGGCCGGATAAAGCGGCGGAAGCGCTCCGCGTAGCCCTGGCGATGGGCGCTGATTCCGGCATTCATCTTAACGATGCCAAGTTTGAATCCATGAACGAGCTGTTCGCAGCCTTCGTACTCGCCGAAGCGATCAAGAAAGAAGAGACCCCCTTCGATCTCATCCTCACCGGCAAGTACAACACCGACCTCGACGCCGGCGCAATGGGCCCTGCACTCGCGGAATACCTCGACCTCCCCCACGTCGCGGCTATTACCTCGCTTGAGATTGCCGACGACGGAAAACACTTCACCGCCCGCCGCCGCATCGAAGGGGCGGAAGAAGTTCTCGAAGGCGACCTGCCGGTTGTTCTTACGATCGAAAAGGGTCTCGTGGAACCGCGATACCCGTCGCTGCCCAACCTGATGAAAGCCAAGAAGAAACCCGTCAAGGTTCTAACGTCCGCAGAGATTCCCGGCGAAGACGCCGCAGAGTCCGGGACTGACTTCGTATCCATCTCCCCCCCGCCGCCGAAACCCGAGTGCAAGTTCATCGAAGGCGAGCCGGAAGAGATGGCCAAAGAATTAGTCCGAGTCCTCCGCGAAGAGGCGAAAGTACTCTAAACCCCGACCACGGAAATCAGAGCCGCGACCGTAAGGGAGCGACCGGCCAACACGCCTGCGACAACAAAGCGTGTCACCTTTAGAATGCAAGCGAACCATGACCATACGATAAACTGGTCATACACATAAGAGAAAAAACATGAGCACCAACAACATACTCGTATTCGCCGAACAGCGCGACGGAAGAATCCTCGCCGCCTCCTACCAACTTCTCGCCCTCGCGACGCAACTCGCCAGCGAAACCGGCGGCCAGGCAGAAGCCTGCGTCATCGGTAGCGGTGTCGGCGACCTATCAACAAAGCTCGCCGCCTACGGCGCCAAGAAGGTCTACACCGTAGACGACGCAGAACTGGCGATGTACCGAGCAGCCCCCTACGCGACCGCTCTTGCTGCGGCGATCGACACGGCTGACCCAAAGATCGTACTAGTACCGACGAGCTTCATGGGCAAAGACCTCGCCCCGCGTGTGGCTGCCAAAAAGCGAGCCGCCCTCGCCATTGACGCCACCGACGTCAAACTCGACGGCGGCGATGTCGTCGTGGAAAAGCCGATGTACGCAGGAAAATTCAGCGGCACATTCAAGCTCTCTGCGAACAGACTTCAGGTCGTCACCGTGCGGACCAATGCCTACAGCGCGAATGATCCACATGAGGGCGAAGCCGCCGAGACCCAGGCCGTCACCGTGTCGCTATCCGACAACGACAAGCGCGTAAAGATCAACGAAATCGTCGCCACCGGTTCCGGCGTCAAGGACGTCACCGAAGCGGACATCGTCGTCTCCGGCGGTCGCTCGCTCAAGTCCGAGGACAACTTCAAAATCCTCTACAACATGGCTGAGGTCCTGGGCGGTGCAGTCGGCGCGTCACGGGCAGCCTGCGACGCAGGTTATCAACCACACACCCGTCAGGTCGGGTTAACCGGCAAGGTCGTCACCCCAAAGCTTTATATCGCCTGCGGGATCGACGGCGCCATCCAGCACCTCGCCGGCATGCGCGGCAGCAAGGTCATCGTCGCCATCAACACAAAAAAGGCAGCCCCAATCTTCAAAGTCGCCACCTACGGATGCGTCTGCGACCTGTTCGCCCTGGTGCCGCCTCTCACAGAAGAACTTCGAAAAGCGAACGGATAGAAACTGCAAAAACGATGGGATCCAGGGGAACTAGACATTGGATGCAGACCGGCGAATAGAATCGATCATATTCAGCAGCCACGCCGTGCACCAAATGTTTACACGCAGCATCACGGTTGACCAAGTCAAGGGCGTGATCGAAGAAGGACAGATCATCGCCAAGTACCCGGATGACAGGCCCTATCCCAGTGAGCTGCGTCTCGGCTTTGCGGGAGGCGATGCAATACACGTCGTGTTCGCATACAATGTCGAGGCACAAACGGGGTACGTCGTGACGGCGTATCTCCCGGACCCGAAACTGTGGAGCGACAACTTCACGGCCAGGAGAAGCGAATGACTTGTCTAATCTGCAAACAGGGAACAACATCACTCGGTCGAACGACCGTAACAATGCAACGCGGAAACTGCACGGTCATCTTCAAGGGCGTCCCAGCTGACATCTGCGAAAACTGTGGAGAATACTTCGTTGACGAGTCCGTAACGCGCGAACTCCTCCGACGCGCCGAGGTAGCCGCACAAAACGGCGCAGAAGTCGAAATTCTTTCCTACGCCGCGTAAGGACTTCCCCTCAATGAACCCAATCGCAATGACAATCGTCTTCCTCGTCGGCTGGGGTGCGTTCGCGTATTCTTCGGTGCGCCGCTGGCGA
>JAJRUK010000029.1 GCA_024277835.1 Planctomycetota bacterium
AAACATCGAACGACATCGATAGATGACAACATCGAGCAGACCGTCATCGGCGATCGCATCCGGAGCGACCCGAAGCCCGAGTGAATATCGCGGAATGATACTCATCATCACAAGCCCGCGATCACGAAAGACCTCTTCACCGTCAGCGAAAACGGTCAGCATCGGAAAGTCGTAGTCCGCTACGCTTCGCAAGACCGGCCTAAGATAATCCAGATGCGTAATGTGCCCGCGACGAACGGCACTCATCCGATGAACGCACAACGCATCAAACCCAACGCCCGCAAGCGCAAGAAACCTCCGACCGTTCATCACCCCGACGTCGTGCGGCGCAGGTTGGCCGCGTAGCAGCAGGTCCGCCATTCGCTGAGGTTCGACCGGCATACCAAGTTCGCGCGCCAGCAGATTTTCCGTCCCCGTGCGAAGGATTGCGAGGGGCGTCTTCGCGCCAACGAGACCATTGACGACCTCACAAACAGTCCCATCACCGCCAACCGCTAGCACCGCATCCACACGATCGTCCAGGTTGGCAGCGATCTCGGTCGCGTGGCCAGCACGCTCTGTCATATACGCTCCAAACGCCCCACCGCCTTCACGAACCGCACTCGCGATCGCGCGCACCTCGGGTGACATATCACGATGACCGGAGACGGGGTTCACAATAGCAGCAATGGTTCGGGACATGGCTTGTGATGTACGCGCGAGGAGAATGCTACGCTTCGTGCAAAACCCCCTTGTCTGTAACAATTGCTCGTCCCCCGATCCGCACAGCGAATTCGTTTTGCTCGTCACGCTGCACCAGCGCGTAGACCATCCCCGTTCGACCACCGGGAATACCTTGCACGCACGCAAGCCCCGCAGTTCCATCCTGAATCGGGACAACGCCCTGCTGCACAAGATGGACCGCAAGAGGTCCGGTGACACTGCCCGTAACAGGATCCTCGTTGACGCCCAGATTCGGAGCGAAAAAACGCGACTGAACAGCCACCGAAGGCGTCAGTGTCGATGTCGTCGCCAGCGACAAACCTCTTGCACCGGCCTCAGTGAGAAACGTCGCAAGTCGATCAAAGTTCGGGGCGATTCCGTTGAGCGTCGCGACATCCTGAACAAACGCAATAAGGTCACCGTCGCGCGTCCGCACTGCTGGAAGGTTCTCGCAGAACGCGTCCGGGGTGATGGATAGCGCCGCAGCCAGCGCCGACCAGTTTGGCTCCTGCGGAGACAGCGTTGGCGTCGGCAGCGTCAGCCAGATCATTCGCCCATCTGTGTCACTGGGCATCGGCTCGATGAACCCGTTCAGGTTGCCGGACCGCGTTTCGATCCGCACATGAATCGCCGGATCACTTCGCCATTGATCCAAACGCCCCGAAACGTACATGGCGTGCAGCCCCGCCACACTCGCGTGGCCACAAAGATCGACCTCGGACGTCGGTGCGAACCACCGAAAACGCACGGAGATGTCCGCGTCGCCAGCATCATCCTCTTTGTCCGGCGGAAGAATGAAAGTCGTCTCACTGAAGTTGAACTCGGTCGCGATCTTCTGCATCTGACCATCTGTCAGGCCGCGCGCATCGAGAAGAACCGCCGCGGCATTGCCCATGCCCGGTTCGGTGGTGAAAGCGTCAATCATATAGTGCTCGTAGTCCATAACTCATCCGTCCCGCGGCCCCCCGCGATCAATGATCGTAAGTTCGAGCCGCAACATTCGCAAATGATCGATCTGCTGGACGCGTCCTGGCAGGCGCATAGAAGACCCGCAGGCGGAAATGCCTGCGGGTTGTAGTGCTCTTCGAGATCGCAAACCCCTGCGCTCAGGGCTTGCGGAAGTACGCGGTGCTAATGGATTTTCATCGTACTCGGGAAAGTCAACTCGAACGACGTCTCGCCGTTGTGGCACGACTTGCAGGCGAAAGCACCCGTTACCCACGGATAAGCGAAGCTCCCATCGTCGGTCATCTGCGCTTCCGCCGACAGATCGATGCGGAAAATATGACTCTTGATGTCACCCGTCGCGGGACCACTTCCAACCGCGTCATGACTGACGGCCGACTTGACCAACAGCGGCATGTGACAGTCCGTGCATGAGAGACCGGTCATCCCACCGCTGGTGATCGTGTACGTGTCCGTACTGTGGCAGTTGGTACAAGCGGTGTTCATACCCGGAGGATCGCCGCTTTCCGCCATATACCGCGTCGTCGTGTGTGGATCATGACATGACATGCAGCTTAGATTCGCGTGCGGACCGGTTGGACCGGCAGCCTCGTCATCCGGGTTGATTCCCTGCATTTCGTCGGACTGTTCGTGGTGGCGGATCAACCCACCGCTCGCCAGGATCAAGCCGCTACCACCAACGTAGGTGGGATAATCCTTTTCAGCATGACGAGTGTGACAGTCACTACACGCAGCCGCCTTACCGTAGGCCATGTCGTCGGCGAGAAAGTCCTCCGTCGTGCGCGGTGTTGCGAGCTTGGTAATGTTATCCGAAGTTGGCGCGGCGGCATGTTCGGAACCGGCCCCGTGGCACGCCTCACACTGGATACCTGCTGCGGCGAACGTCCCCTCGATACCCGGAAGGTCGTTCTGGCGACTGAGGTTTCGATCGTCGCCCGCCTCTGACGTGTACCTCTTCCAACCCGTCGTGTGACAATTCCCACAGTCGAATATCTTGTCCGTCTCGTTGTTGTGGTAGGACACCATCCCTTCGGTTTCGAGGTTGTACTGGACAGAACTACCGCTCACGATGTAGCCGTCCAGATCCATAAACCGCGCCTTCCACCCGAATCCGCCGATCACAAAGCTCACATCGTCGTAGCTCATTGGCGTGCCCAGGGAGTTGTCCGTGCCCCCGATGTTCGGATCGGGCGTTGCACTCTCATCGGACAAAGGCGCATCATCGTCATCAACCATCGCCAATGCCCCATCGATTGAACTGAACGGATAGGTAGGCATTTGACCATCCACCACTTCGTTAATCTTGTAGGGGTGACCGCTATTTCTGAACCATCCGAAGATTTCAGAGTGGCAGGTCGAACAGGCCTCAGAACCAACGTACGTCTTCGCCACGACCGGCTCATCACCACCGGTATCGCCCCCACCCCCACCATCATCGCCATCGCCGGTTCCCGGGACGACATTACACCCCACGAACACAACTACGGCCACCGCGCAGACCAACCCAAACGCAAGATCTTTTCTGAAATACTCTTTCATGACAACCGCCTTTCATTTTTCACAAGGCCCGGTTATCTGATATGCGAGCACGTTTCGTACCATTACTGTAAGGAAAAAACGTAATGCGCAAAAAATGACCCACGAGCTGATCGGCTCGTGGGCCATTGTCTGTTCTCAAAAACGGGATGGTTCGCTGATCGCTTACTGTACGGCGTCCGCGTCTGGATAGGCGTCGCTATCGGCGAGCGCCTTCAAGAGGTCTTTCATGTCCGAGAGCGAATCGACGCCCTGCGCCGTCATGACAGAACCCGGGTTCCCGAATTTCACTTTGTGCCACAACTCGTAAGGTTTATCGCGAGCGAACGCACCGATGCTCAACTCTACACCGTCGTCGACGACAGGGAACGATCCGCCAACGCCGTCGGCACCATGACAACCAGCACACTTGGCGGCGTAGATGCTGTCGCCGTTTGCTGCGTCTCCATCCTTCCCGATGTTCGAGAAGGTCCGGGTACCGTCCGGGTAGGTTCCGTCGGTGGTGATGTCATAAAGCTGCGTCGTATCCAAGAGTTCATCCTTGAGGTACTTGACGATGTTCCAAATCTCCTCGTCAGAGAAGATCTCGCTGAAATCCGGCATCATATCGCCATCCGCCGTTGTCGTGGGATCCTCTGGATCGTACGTGGACAAGTCGGCGTCAAGCATCCGCCGCGGGGCGCCGTGTCCGGTCTTGATCGTCTCGAAAAGCTCCTGTGCTTCTTCTTCGCCGACATGCTCAGCAAGATTCACACCGGAGACATTTGGCCGGGTCGCCTTGGGAGCACGATTAATATACGCACCCATATTTCCGAGATGATCCCAACCGTGACACTGCTTGCAGCGGAAAAAATCACCGGCTGCGGAGACCGTCTCGAAGCTTGCCTGGGTTTGGTCAAACCCGGTTCCATCCGCGTAAAACTTGTCGTAGAACGCTCCACCTTTCAGACCGTCGGCACTTGTGAATTCTGCCGGGTCCATCGGCGTGCCGCCGCCTCCATCGCCGCCACCCGTTCCCGGATCAACGGCCACGTTGCATCCCACGAACAGCGTCGCGGGAACCGCAAGCACCAACCAAACTGCAAGAACTTTACCGAGTGTTTTCATCCTACTTCCACCTTTCATCTTTCCATAAAAACCGGCCACACCGCGCCCGAATGTGAGGCTATTGTGCAGCATGATGCATACCACGGCAAGAGCGAATCACAAGTCAATCGCGAGAAGAGAGGCTGTCTGCGCAAATCGCGCAGCTATTGCCGACGTTGACAGGATATTCTGTCCCTCCTAACGTCACCGTCCTCGACGAGGGCGGCAGGAATCAACCCGTACTCGTTGTCACATAGCTAACGTTCAGCGGTTTCGATTCCGCCGGATGAGTCCGGAATCGCTTAGACGCGAGCGCTTTCCGAATGGGAGCATGATCGATGGGGAATGTCCTGTGCTGGATGAAACGATACCGGAGCTGCCCCCTTGCTGGCGCAATTCTGCTGAGCTTCTTGGGCGGTTGCACAATGGGCCCGACCATGCTGCAATCGACGCGAACCGGGTACAACCAGGCCATCCAGCAGAGCACCAACGAGCAGTTGCTACTCAATCTCGTCCGCCTGAAGTATCGCGATCAGCCGCTCTTCCTTGAGGTCAGCAGCGTATCCGCACAATTTCAATTCGATCACACTGTAGGCGCAATAGGCACGCTCAACGAAAACGTCGGGACGAATCCTCTCAACGCCAACGCATTGAGAATCGATGGCAAGTTCACGTTCGCCGACCGCCCCACCGTTACGTTCACACCGCTTCAGGGTGAATTATTTGCGACACGAATGCTCGAACCGATCGGACTCGATGCGATCTTTCTGCTGATTCGATCCGGGTGGAGCGCCGACCGCGTGCTGCGCGTCACCGTGCAACAGATGAACGGACAGGACAATGCCTCGCGAGCGTCAGGCCCCACGCCCAGCACCGCGTCCCCTTACCGAGACTTCGCCGACATGTCCGGTCTGTGGAGAGACTTAGCGTGGAGGGGCGTTGTTCAGATTGGATATGAATCCGGGTACCGCGAAGTGTCACCGGCCGTCGCCGCCGAATCCGTCAGCGCAACCGACATGATCAATTCCGCTCGCGCGGGACTGACGTTTCGACGCAATGCGGATGCGCCCAATAGCTACGTCATAACGAAACCATCGCGGTCGCTCACAATGCGCGTGGCTAGCTCGGCGCGCGACGATGCCCGATGGAAGGAGTTCGCGAACGCACTCGGACTTGATCCGCAACGATCATCGTTCGCCCTGCACGCAACCGGTGAAACAGCGATGCGCGATGCCACCAGCGATGATAACTTGAGTCGTATTTCGATCGCGCCGCGCTCGCAGATGGGCGTTCTGTTTTACCTTTCGCACGCGATTGATAGCCCTCCCGCACACGCCAACGACAACCTGATAACCATGACGCACGATGCGCAGGGGGAACTTTTTGATTGGACGAAAGTCACCGGCGACCTTCTGCGCGTGCATTAGCAGAAGACCCGCCCCGACCGAGCCTCCGTCGCCATTCCGTATCGGGGCTACTGGTTCTATCTCGATGATGATGACCTTGAATCCAAATCAACGTTCTCCCTGCTTGGCCAACTCTTCGCACTGCGCGCGGGGAAGATTCAGGGGGTGGGACTACAACTCACACTCCCGGTCGGCGGATAAAACTCACAGGGTCGCGCCGCGATCCCGGCACAATCCGCTCAGGGAATGCCAACCGTTGACAGCTACGCTGCCGCCCCCTAACGTCTCACGCCTTGGAGTCTTTCCGATCCGAAGATGATGCGTCACTCTATGCAAGGCAAAAAAAAGGAATAGAAGCTCATGCAGCGAAACAGACTCAAATCGCGCTCCCTCGGTGCAATGTTTAGCGCGGCGATCGTTTGCCAGTTGGGCGGATGCGAGTTCGGGCAAATTAGCACCTCCGTCACGCTTGACGGACGCGCCCTCATCGTCAGCTTGGTTCGTGGCGCCGTGCTGGACCCGCTCGACGCCCTCATTACAGGCGCAGTTGACAACCTCTTCTCCGACAATCAATAGTCTCAACGACGCAACAAAATTGGGTGCGCCAAATGTTCAACTTCAAACATCTTAGAATCTGTACAGCAATGATCGTGGTGCTCGCGAGTGTCGCCAGTGCCGACCGCATCGTCACAACCGACGGAAGCAGGCTCGTTGGCAAGATTCAGGAATGGTCCAACGAGAAGGTGACCATCGTTACTGAAATCGCCGGAACACTGACGATTGACACAAGCAAGGTCACCGCCATCGCGGTTGATGAACCCATCTCCGTTCAGTTCGCCTCTGGTGATCGACTGATTGGCACTGTTGAACTCGCGCCTGACGAAACCACCGCCACAATGCACACAGCGTTTGGCGACATCACCGTCGATGCGGCCACCATCAAAATGGTGTGGGCCAAGGACAAAGACAGTCCCGAGGTCGTCGCAATCAGAGAGGAAGCGGCGCGCATCGAGAAAGCGTATCGACCGAACTGGACGGTCAAACTCGAGGGCGGTGGCGTCTTCACGGAAGGGAACACCGATACGTTTGCCGCACGCGGACGGCTCGAATTCCTGCGAAAAACGCCCGACGATTCGCTCCTGTTTTATGCGAATGCAGAGTACAACGAGCAAAACAAAATCCGCACCCAGAGCGAATATCGAGTTTGCTCACGCTACGAGAACGACGTCAACGACGAGTGGAGCTGGTACATGCGGTCGATGCTGGAGAATGACGAATTTG
>JAJRUK010000385.1 GCA_024277835.1 Planctomycetota bacterium
ATCACTGCACCCGCCAAGAAGAAGCAAGAAAGCAACGGAAAAAACCGTGAGTTGTGCGGTAAACCTGACCATAGGATGAAGTGTACATCGGTGGAAAGGCGGTGGTCAACGAAGCGAGCTTTGGTACTTGTGGTTATGACGCCCTCGTGACGCGCCCGACCGATAACCTCCCCATAGCGTCAGTCTGTGTCGGGGGGGTCGTCGGGGTCGGGGTCGGTGCCTATTCGCAGAAACCCGTCGAGCGCCGCCCCGTTTTCGATCTTAATACTTGACGCCTCGACATCACCCGTCAGCGAGCCGGTCTTGGTGAGCTTCACCTCACCAGGAGTCACAACGCTGCCTTGCATCGTCCCCTTGACCGTGAGCGAGCTGGCCTTCAAAGGTGCCACGACGTGGCCCTTCTTTTCAACAACAACCGTACCGCAGGTGAAAAATTCTCGCACGGCGTAGTAGCTGGTAATCTTGTAATCTTCGAGGATCAGGCGTTTCTTACAGTGGGGACAAAAAACGGACATGGCGCGTCGAGCGACCTCGCTCGATTGACCGCAGTGGGTGCAATGGACTTCTTTGATTGCACCCACGCGCTTTGTTCGCGCAATCGGCATCTGCACATCCCTGTGCCTCGGCGCTACGGCGGATCCACCGCCGCTTTGCTAATGGCATCGAATTAAGTAACTCAATCCGCTTACTTCTTCGCCCCAACCACCGCCGGCTCGCCAGCGCGAGCCTTACCGACCGCGATCCCGTCCGAACCCTTGGTCGCGGACTTCACATCAGAGACCTTCTTACCGTTACCGTTGACCCCCACCATACAGCGACCAATCAAAACCGCACCTTCTGCCACCTCAAGACGCGTCGTTTGAAGATCTCCTTCCAATCGAGCGGACGCGGAGAGCTGAACGCGACTCGACGCCTGCATGTTGCCCTTGACCTTGCCATCGATGCGTACGGAGGCGGCTTTCACATCGCCGTTAAGCTGCGCGCCTTCGGCAATTTCAAGCTCGCCATCGCTCGTGATTTGCCCCTCGAACTTGCCCAGCAGTCGGACACCCTTGGCGAACTCAAGCTCGCCTTTGAAAAAAGCATCGGGTCCGATCGTTGTCGTGTATTCTGACTCGGCCATTGCAGCCCTCCTTAGTCTCTTTCAGCCCCAAATGGGTGGGATTTTCGCCACGTCTCCTACATGCGTAGGATTCGCGGGATTATACCGAGTCAGCGCCCGGCGGCAAGACAGTTAGACCTTGAACTACAGCTTCACACGAAAGTTTTCACAGGCCAAGGTCCGGCGGCGTAGGAGTGAAAGATAGCCCCCGAGACCGAGAAGCGTCATCGTCGCGGGTTCAGGGATGACGACGACTTTGCCCGCGCCTGACATCGGTTCAGATTGTACGCCCAGCGTCACCGTGCTAAGCCCCCCATCGCGGATGGGATCAACCACAACGGTGTATTCTCCGGGAGCAAGACCTGTGACATCGACAGTCAACACACCAAGAAGAGTTCCTTCCCCGATCTGTTGGGCAAGACCAAACCACCCGAACTTCAGGTCTGACGGATAAAAACCGACCGGGCGGGACTCGCAATCAAAACAATCGTACGGAAGCGCTAACTCCCACCGCACAACAGCGAGGTCATCAGAACCCGTTACAAGGTCGAACGCGTTGAAGGAAGCCATTTGTACAAGCGACTCGACCGTAAGGTCGAAGACCACCTGCGTATCAATACTCGGATCAACAACCTGGATCGGCGGGTCGAAACCGATCGTACCGCCACGGGCTGATGACACGGCAAGAACAAGCGGAACAGCAACGAGTGCGACGCGTTTCATGGGCAACCTCCGATAACAATCGTAGAGCGAGACCACCTCCATTTCCACAAAAAAAAGGAACCAGCGGAAAACCGTAGATCCCGGATCGTTGTCCCAATTCCAATGAGCTATGGCCTTGCCTACCGGACGCGTGGCAGCTTTTTGGATAATCCGGGGGGAACCTCTGGCACGACGATCTGCGATTTGCCGCAATTTCGGCGACAATCCCCCTGAGAACCACCTCAAGCCCCCCCTCCCAACGTCCGAAAAACCTGCACGGACTTGTCGATTACGCAGGGAAGCGTGCGCGCGAGGTCCGAACCTATGGCGAAAGGCGAAAAAGCCCGTGGATCAATCTGCTCTCGAAACGCTCGTTGCACCCGAGTCGCTGGAACCGCTGACCTGTGCAGTGAAAGAGCGAAACCTCAAGGAAGTCCTCGAAGCGACCCTCGCGACGACCGTCGGGGAAACGTTTCCCATTCGCGAGGGCATCCCCAGCTTTGTTCCCGCCAATATTACGGACGACCAGACCATCCGCTCGTTCTCGCAGAAGTGGGCCAAGCATCGCTACTATCGTGAGCACACGCGCAGCTTTTACACCGACTGGTACTTGCAGCGATACGGTTTCGGAGACCTGGCCGGGCTTCGGTCGTTTCTTACTGAGAAACAATTCATCCTTGATGCGGGGACCGGTGCCGGGCGCGACGCGCAGAATCTGGCTGAGAACTCTGATGCGACTGTCTTCGCCATCGACACCGCGTGGGACGCGCTCTCGGTCGCAAACGCCGATATGAAACAAGAACGCGTGCGATTCGTACACGCCGACCTTCATAAGCTGCCCTTCCCCGACGCGTTTTTCGATCTGGTCAATTGCGATCAGGTGATCCATCATACACCCGATCCGCGCGCCGCGTTCACCGCCCTGATGCGAAAGCTCAAACCGGGTGGCCACGTTTGCACGTATGTCTACAAGAAAAAAGCACCGGTCCGCGAGTTCACCGACGACTTCGTGCGAGAACAAATCAAAGACCTCGATGCCGAGGAAGCGCTAAAGCTATGCGAGCCGATCACGAAACTCGGTCGCACGCTCGCCAAGCTAAACGTGACCGTCAACGTCGAAGAAGACATCCCGCTACTGGGAATCAAGAAAGGCGAGCATGATCTTCAGCGACTTTTTCACTGGAACCTCTTCAAGTGTTTTTGGAACGACGAGTTCGACTTTTTCACGAACAACATCATCAATCTCGACTGGTATCACCCCGTTCACTGTCACCGATTCACTCCGGACGAATTTCGTGCGTGGTTCGACGTCGGTTTCGAGGTCGAATCGTGGGACGTACAGGACGCCGGGATTAGCTGTCGAGCGAGGAAACTCTAGACGTGTGCGGAATACTCGGCGGAATCAATACCGACTTTACGGCGGCGAGCGTTACAAA
>JAJRUK010000386.1 GCA_024277835.1 Planctomycetota bacterium
ACCGTCTCACGGATGCTCTCGGTGGGCTGAACATATTCCGACACACCGGGCCCCTCATCTGTTCCGCCCACCCCACCACCCGGGAATTCCGTCACACCCGTCATCATCATGTTATCGGTCCACTCTCATTTCAGTCGCGCCATCCAAGTCGCACCGAGCGTCCATTCGGACAATCCCGCCGAATGTTTCGATTGTGCCCCCGATCGGGAAGACTTGCAAGCAAACGCCACAATATGCGACGAATCCGAACCAATTATCACAGCGCTCACCAGTCTACCCAGTCCGGACGACCGGCCACGTTCGTCCGCACACTATTTCCGATCGATCAGTGGAACGACCTTCCGAGTCCGCGTACGATGTCGCTATCCAACCACTGCCAGCGACAGTGGCCATTGGTACCGAAAAGGATGTGCCCCACGAACCCATCACAATCCAACGAGCCAGCGGATTCGCCTTCGAAAGTAGTTTTATCGTCTACGCCATCCCTATATCGCAAAGCATTTTACTCGCTCGGCATCCTTTTCGCTGTACTGCTCATGGTCGAAGCACTTTGCCGAATCGTAGGTCCGCCCCCCCCACCGGCAGCCGATGGTACGGTTTCAAAGTGGCACACCGCTCCCGACGGACAGACGTTTTGGGTAGTTCGCGGCGAGGGTTTTAATGACGACGGCATGCGCGATCGAGAGCACGACCTCAATGCGTCTCCGGGCGTCCACCGAATCGTATGCCTCGGCGACAGCGTGACCGCCGGGCGAGGCGTTAAGAAAACAGAAGCATACCCGTTTTATCTGGAATCCTTCCTCTCGCAGCTTGGGCTGCCGGTAGAAGTTTTTAACATCGCCGCCTCCGGATGGTCGACACGACAGGAGGCCACCGCCTACACCCAGATTGCTCGCAAGTATAAACCGGACCATGTCTTTCTCGGCGTGTGCTTGAACGACATCGCAGAGATGCACAACAACCTGACCGCCCCGCCGCCAGCGATCGTGTCGTCACTGATGAGACATTCCGCTCTGGTTCGAACGCTGATCGGAGCCGAGCAACGACAAGCCGCCAGCGTGCGACAGATTTTCGATCAACCAGATCACCCGGCTGTCCGCGACGGGTGGGAAAAAGTGTTTGAAGACTTGCTGCGCCTTCAGCGAGAGACGCAACAGGACCGATGCGATCTTTCCGTCGTCGTATTTCCGTTTCGCTTTCAACTTGAGACCGATCCCCCCCCGCCAGTTGCTCAGAAAAAAATGTGCGAATTCTCTCGTCGTCACGGGATCCCCTGCCTTGACCTGCGCGACGCCCTGATACCGCTTGGCCCCAAAGCGATGATCGACGACAGCCACTTAAGCCCGCTCGGCACAAAACGCGTCGCCGAGGAATTGATCCGCTGGGGGAGGTCCGGGTGCGTGATGTGCGGACTGGAACTGACCGGGGTCGAAGCATCCGAATGCCCACGATGTGGCACGACAATCGAGCGCTGAGAATCCTGGCTGCTACGCTTTCTCGCCTGCATCGCTAGGATTGCAGAAGCAAACAGACGCGGTCACTTCGGTGTGATACCGCAATAGTGCCGTCATCCCCGCCGGTTGCAAACCTGCTTCGCGCGATTCCTCGTCGCATTCTGATCGTAGCATCGCGTGCCGACCGCCACTTCTACCTTTTCGCAGCGCTTTCCGCTGACGCCGCCATGCCCGAAACGACTGCGCATCGAAAAACGAAAAAACCACGCCAACACGGGCGACGCGGGCGAACTCACGAAGAATCTTCACGCGCTGAGCACGCTCGGGAATGTGATGAAGCAGTCGAGAACACAGGACCACATCAACAGCATTATCCGCAAGCGGAAGCTCAAACGCCGACCCCGCAATCGCAGTCGGCGACACCGGAAACGAATCAAAATACGCCTGCCCCTCGCGAAGCATACTCGCCGACGTATCCATCGTAATCAGCGAAGCATCAAAGTCGCGTATCACCGGAAGAAAACGCCCCGTTCCCGACGGGCAATCCAACACAGAGCTGAACGTCCGCTCGCGATGAACCCGCGCGAGCGCCCGCCGAATCATTTTTCGCTCCGCGTAGTTCGAGACACGCCGGGCCAGGCTGGACTCATGCTTCTCCGAATAATACCGAGCGAAATCATCCGCCTTGTACTTCTTACCGAACGTTCGTTTCTCAACTGGCATATCCACGGCCTCCGTCCGTCGTGGGTTCGCTGTATTCTGTTCACATTGACCGACCGTCGTGGCCGCAGTCGAAGGGTCGCACAAACGCCGCAGACATTCAACCATCGCAGGCAGTAGCTTCACGTCCCCAACCACACGAATTCCGCTGGCCCGAAGATGAGCGAGGGCGTCGGGGCTACCCGAAACGACCGCGAGAAGTGCGTCGTGATGCAAGTAAATCGCCACATCAGGCGACGATTCACTGTCAGAACGAACCGAAACCCGCCCATCAGCCACGCAAACGCATCGCCGAACAGGTTCATCCGCACCGGGAACGCCCGAAACGACGAGTAGGATTGTCTTGGCCGTCGCTCCAAGGATAGGCCCGACCTCGCACGACAACTGACGATCCGCATCGAAAAACGCATCGAGCGACTTTGTCGTGGTGACACTACCCGCAGTCGAATCAGCCGATACCGCCGCACCCAGCAATTCAATCGTCTCCGTCACAGCCATACGCTGCTCCTCACCGCGAGCCATCGGCCTGGCCCGCGCAATGAGCTGCGCCGCGAACTGCCGCTGAGATGCACTCAGCCTGTCCACCTGAAAATAGATCTTCAAAAAGGTGAGCAACCCTCCGCGCATACCAAGCGACATCGCCGACGCAACGAACTCAGCCAAGTCGCCAAGCGCGCCGCTTTGGGGAACCCCCGAGGAAAACATCTGACCTTGCGAATCGGGATCGAGCAGCATGTACTCAAACTCGCCATCGCCCACGCGCCGCACAAGAACGTTCCGCCAGAACAAACCGCCGTGCCTAACGCCCCGCGCATGCATCTCGCGAATTGTCTCAGCCAAGCCCCGCGTCAACGCAGCGCGGTCGCGACGACTCAATGTCCCCTCGCGAAGATGCTCAAGGGCAACCAGATCAAACGACCTGAAACCCTCGACGCCCTCGGTAATAATAAAACTAGAACGAACCGCCCCCCACCGACGATCTTCCCCGTACGCAATCGCACGAACCGTCGGTACGCCGCGAGCAAGCATCTCGACAAGAAAATCATACTCCTTTTGAGCGCGAGGAATCCCGAAAAACGTCCCGCGAAACATCTGCTTAATGCGCTGAGCACGCCGGGAGTAATCGTATCGCTTCACGAAAACGATCGACGGACCGCCCAACGAGGCATCAAGCGGAAGACGAATGACGTCCGACGACGACGACAGCGCAACCAACCCATTCGACTGGTTACCAAGCACATCTTCGACCGTCCGCCACCCCGATCGCGCAACCCAACCGCGATCCTCCGCCGAGATCACAAAACGTCGTTTTTTCTTACCGAACATTCCCACCGATGTTTTCACTTCCTCTATAGCAACGAACAGCAGCCACGAACAGCATGCTTTAGCGGGCCTATTCTTCCGTCCCTCCTTTACCAAGGGGGGATTGAGGGGGGTTGCCCGCACCGCTTGGGTGTTAAGTGCTCTAGTCTGCGTCTTAATCGCCCGCGCACACTATACTTCAAGCGCTCGGAGCCGAACACCCTGACGATGAAACGCGACAGTGAACGGGATGAGTCCCAAAGAAACAGACTGATCTAGGGCCGTTTCGTTCCGGTTAGCCGAGCGCCGGCGGGTGAGCTGGCTAGTGGTGGGTGGGGAGGGAGGGAGGGCAATAAAAAAGCCCGATCGACTTTCATCGATCGGTCTTTCTGTGTTCTCTTTGGTTGCCGTTAATTGGCAATCGAAGACACGGACGCAATTATGGTGTAGTGGAGAACATCCACTTCTCAAACATTAGAAGCGTGCTTGACAGCCGCTCATAAAAGCGGTCAAGCGTTCGGCCATTAGTACTGGTCAGCTTAACACATCTCTGTGCTTACACCTCCAGCCTATCGACCTGGTAGTCTTCCAGGGGCCTTCAAGACCCTATGGGTCTATCGAAACCTGATCTTGAGGGGGGCTTCCCGCTTAGATGCATTCAGCGGTTATCCTTTCCGTGCTTAGCTACCCAGCGGTGCTCTGTGCAGAACAGCTGGTACACCAGTGGCACGTACTTCCTAATCCTCTCGTACTAAGGAAATATCCTCTCAAGTTTCGTACGCCCACGGCAGATAGGGACCGACCTGGCTCACGCCGGTCTGAACCCAGCTCGCGTACCACTTTAATCGGCGAACAGCCGAACCCTTGGGAGCGCCTACACCCCCAGGATGTGATGGGCCGACATC
>JAJRUK010000387.1 GCA_024277835.1 Planctomycetota bacterium
GGTTCCGGGCAGTCAATTCGATACGATCATGGAAGCGGGCGGCGGGGCGAACAACGCTTCGACGAGTTCCGATCGGACGAATTATTATTCTACCGGACCCAAGGAGCTTCTTCCGACGTTGCTGTGGTTAGACGCGGATCGGTTGGAAGACCTTGCGCGGATGATGGACAAGGAGAAGCTCGATAAGCAGCGGGCGGTCGTAAAGAACGAGCGGCGGCAGAGTTACGAAAACCGTCCGTACGGTACGTCGGAACTGAAGATTCAGGATCTGATGTATCCGGAGGGGCATCCGTATCATATTCCGGTGATCGGTACACATGCGGACCTTGAGGCTGCGACGGTTGGTGATGTGAAGGATTTTTTCGCGACGCATTATGTGCCCAACAACTTGTCGCTGGTTGTGGCTGGCGATTTTGACCCGGCGGAGATGAAGCCGCTGATTGCGAAGCTGTTCGGGTCGCTGCCGCGCGGTGGCGAGCCGCCGCACCGGATGGCAGACCCCGTTCGACTTGATGGCGTCAAGCGTGCGACGGTGGTTGATAAGGTGCAGCTTGCGAAGGTCACGATGAGCTATCATAGCCCCCCGATTTTCGCAGACGGTGACGCGGAGATGGATTTAATCGCCGCAGTCTTGACCGACGGAAAGACGAGTCGATTGTACAAGCGACTCGTCTATGACGACAAGCTCGCGACGGATGTCTGGGCGTATCAGGGATCGGAAATGTTGGGGTCGGAGTTTCGGATCGCCGCGCTTGTTCCGCCGGGGAAGGATCTGGATGCGGTGGAGCGCGCGATCGATGAAGAGGTCGCGCGGTTGGTTGCCAGTGGTCCAACGTCGGATGAGCTGGAGCGACACAAAGCCTCAACGGAGCTTGGGATGTTGCGACGACTTCAAAGCGCCGCTGCCAAGGCAGATCGGTTGAACGCGTACGAGATGCATCTGGGTGAGCCGAATTCGTTTAAGTGGGATTTGGATCGGTATCGCAATGCGACGGCGCGAAGCGTTCAGGCATGGGCGGGGAAGGTGCTCACGCCGGAGGCGCGCGTGATTGTTCGAGTGCTGCCGCAGTCGCCGCCGCATGTTGCATCGGGTCGAGACGAACGGCCTGGCCCTGCGACGGCGGGTGATTTTTCGCCGCAACTGCCGGAGACGTTTACGCTTGCTAATGGGATCGATGTGATGCTCTGGCAGAAGAGCGAGTTACCGCTTGTTGCGATGAATGTTGTTTTTCATACGGGCGACTATCTGGGAAGCGTCGATCGAGCGGGCAGCGTGAGTTTGATGGCGAACATGCTCGACGAGGGTGCGGGGGATTTGAGTGCGCTTGAGTTTGGCGATGCGATGCAGTCGCTTGGTGCACGGTTTGGTACGAGCGGCGGGCGCGAGAGTGTGAACGTTTCACTGACGGTGTTGAAGCGGAATTTCGCGAAGGCGGCGGCGCTGGCGGTCGATGCGATTCGCAAACCACGGTTTGATCAGAAAGAATGGGATCGGGTGAAGCGTCTTCATCTTGATAGTCTCAAGCAGCAGGACGATAGGCCTACCTTTGTCGCGTCGCGCGTGGCGGCGTCTGCGCTGTTTGGTGCGAAGCATCCGTACGGTGTGATGTCCTCGGGAACGAAAGAGACGGTGTCGAAGCTGACGCTGGATGATATTCGCTCGGAGGCGAAGGCGGTTGTGGGTCCGCAGTATGCGACGATTCTTCTGGCGGGCGATCTGTCTGCCGGGGAAGCGCGGAATACGCTTGAGCGATTGCTGGGCGATTGGAAACCGACAGGCAAGCGGCGGACGGCGAAGCTTGGGGAGCATCCGTTCCCGATGCGCAGTGAGATGGGCGTCTACATTGTGGATCGACCGGAGGCAGTGCAGACGGTGGTGCGGTTTGTGATGCCCGGCCCGACCTTTACGGATGGGAAGCGCGTTTCGTATCAACTGCTTAACACGATATTGGGTGGTAGTTTCACGAGCCGGTTGAATTCGAATCTTCGTGAAGAGCATGGGTATACCTACGGCGCTCGGTCGTCCTTCGTCATGCAGCCACGATTCGGTTATGTGGTTGCGTCGTCGAGTGTGCGTGCGGATGTGACGGGCGAGTCGATCAAAGAGTTTCTGCACGAGATTTCCCGAACGCGCGGCGGGGACATTTCCGACGAGGAAGCTCGCAAAGCTCGGGAGACGGTTCGCACGAATACGATCGAGTCATTCGCGGGCCTTCGCGGCGTGCTCGGCGAAGCCAGCGAGCGACTGCTTGCGGGCGTGCCGTTTGCAACGCTTGGCGATGACATGAACACGATGCAGAAGATTGGTGTGAATGATCTGAACGCACTGGCGAAGTCGGCGATTCCGCTGGAGAAGGGCGTCCTGGTTCTCGTTGGCGATAAGAAGACAATTCTTGAGCAGATCAAGGGTCTTGTTCCTGCGCCGGTGGAGCTGGATATTTATGGGAATCGGGTTGGGTCTTAGCGATTCCTGTCACCCGGTGTTACGAAGAAATCTAAACACAGAGACACGGAGGCACAGAGGGATCGCGGGGCTTTGCTTCGTAGGGTTTCGTATCTTCCTCCGTGCCTCTGAATCCGGTAGGTTGGGTCATCGACCCAACACGGCAGTCGATGAGAAAGGAAGCGAGCAATCGCGACAGCGAAATGTTGGGTCGATGACCCAGCCTACAAGTACTAAGAAACATTTTGAACATGGATACACACCCCAAAACCATACAAATTTTCTTACCTCACGGCGAGCCTCGTGGAATCCGTATCGCGGAGATTACAACCCGAGTAGCGAGAGCCATCCTGATCCCGCGAGCGAGACTTACGAAGGCGGTAGAGCGTCAGGAACTTCAGGGAGTTGGCGTCTACTTCCTATTCGGTGAGTCGGAAGATGATGCTAAATCAATCGTCTACGTCGGGGAAGCAGAAAACTGTTACCATCGACTCGGGCAACATAATCGCAGCAAGGATTTCTGGAACACCGCCATTGTTATCACCTCAAAAACATCGGGCTTTACAAAAGCTCACGCGAAATATCTTGAGTGGTATTGTCTGAACAAAGCCAAAGAAGTTGGTCGCTTCGAGATCGAAAACTCCATGATGCCCAATGAGCCACATGTTACCGAAACCATGCAGGCCGACCTGATGGATTCATTTGAGACGTTGAGCATTCTCGTTTCAACTCTCGGGTTTCCGACCTTCGATCCTGTCAGGCGGATACCTGTATCAACCAGTAGCGATTCAGATGGCGACGATGACCTGTTTTTCTGTACGAGAAACAATGTCAACGCCGAGGGACGACTTCTTGATGATGGTTTCGTAGTATACGAAGGGTCTAGATTGTCGCCCGACGTAACTGGGGCAGGAGTTACCCACGTCAACTCGATAAGAGAGAAGCTCTTGCAGAAGTAACTCTTCAGCCACGTGCGATGGCGGCGGCAGTTAAAGTGGTAGCGGACTTGCGCGATCGTCTTGTTGGTTGTATTCAATGATGCATGCCACACGAAGCGTTTCAGTCACTGATCGACAGCGCGTTACGCGGGGAA
>JAJRUK010000388.1 GCA_024277835.1 Planctomycetota bacterium
CTTCGATCACGTTAATTGAAAAGGGCGACCTCGAAATCGGAACGAAGGTCGATATTCCCGGGTGGATGCTGCTTGTTTGCGGTTTGCTCCTGTTCGTAGGAATGACCAGCAAGAACGCCGAGCGCGTCACCAAAGCTGCCGTCGCAGCCGGCAGCATGGGCGATCATGTCGCGCTGTGGGCACCCAACTGGTGCGTCAACATAGCACGCAAGATGCTCACATTTCGCGGAAAAGAGCCAGCGCTTGCTCCTCGCGTGGGTTTCACGCCCGCAGGCAAGACAATGCACTTTGACGCGATGCGTGCTTGTATCATCATGGCGGTCTCAGCCAGCGTCATCGCAACCGCAAGCAGTTTGGGGTTGCCGGTATCGACGACTTATGTCACGTTCGCCGCCGTCGTGGCGACGGGGCTTGCCGATCGAATCTTCCAGCGCGGCGATGCTGAGCTAAAACTCGGTCGGACGATCTGGGTCGTGACAAGTTGGTTCCTTTCAGCGGCGATTGCAGCGGCGGCGACGTTCTGCGTCGCGAGCATCGTTGGGCGTCTCGGTATCGCGGGGATCGCAACGTGCCTGGTCGTGAATATGGTCATCCGTCACTACTTGAAGAAACGCGCCGACGCACAGTTGGTGCGCGTCGAAGAAGAAGCCTACGAGCGGGTACATCCAGAAGAATTTGCGACCGAAGACGAATAGGAAGTCGCGCTACTTTTCCACCGGCGATAGCGAAGGGAAATGCTCTGCGAGTCGGCGCATGGCCTCCTCGATCTTCTCGATCGAGTTCGCGTAGGAAATGCGAATATACCCTTCTCCGCCCGGTCCAAAGTCGATTCCGGGCGTCATCGCCACGCCCGTTTGTTCCAAGACCTCAAACGCGAATTTGTAAACGTCGCTTGTGTATTGTGCCACGTTTACGAAAACATAGAACGCGCCGATTGGCTCGGTCAAAACAGATAGACCCATCTCCGCGAGTCGGCGAAGAACGAGTTGCCGCCGCTTGTCGTACTCGGTGACCATATTCGCCACGTCGTCGCTTGATTCTTCTAACGCTGCAATGGCGGCGAATTGCGGATAGTCTGGTGGTGAGATAAACAGGTTTTGCTGGAGCTTTTGCATCGGACGCACAAGGTACTCCGGTACAATCGCGTAACCGAGCCGCCACCCCGTCATCGCAAAGAGCTTCGAGAAACCGTTAACGACGACCGCTCTGTCGGTGAACTCCAGAATCGAATTCGCTCGCCCTTTGTAGACCAATCCGTGATAAACTTCGTCTGAAACGATCGTCGCGGAACCTTCGACAACCGCCACGAGTTCGCGCATGCGCTCGGGCGTCGTCAACGTTCCCGTCGGATTCGCCGGCGAATTGAGCACCAGCGCTCGCGTTCGATCCGTGATGGATGTACGAACGACATCCGGATCATATTGGAATCCATCCTCTTCGCGAACGGGCGTGCGAACGGGAACGCCGCCGAAAGCGGTGATAAAATTCGGGTAACAAGCGTAATGCGGGTCAGTTAAAATTACTTGCGAGCCGGGGTCGAGCATGGCGGCAAACGCAAGAAGCATCGCCCCGGAGCTTCCCATCGTCACCACCACGCGATCCGGCGAAACATCAATTCCATACTTACGTTTCTGCCAACCGGCGATCGCTTCGCGCAACTCGGGATGGCCAAGCGAATGGGTGTAGTGGGTTCGACCGTCGCGAAGGGCCTTGATCCCAGCTTCGACAGCGGCGGACGGGGTGTCGAAGTCCGGCTCGCCGACTTCGAGATGGATCACCGAACGGCCATCGCGCTCCATCGCGGAAGCTTTTTCGAGCACCTCCATAGCGAGGAACGGCGGCATCTCGGCGGCCCGTTTACTGACTGCGTCCACGTGCGATGATACGTTGCTGTTCTTGTTGTTCGAGTCTTTCGACAATGCGAATTCTCCGTGAAAAGCGAAATCACATTCTACGGTGAATCCAACCGATTCGCGACACCCTTTCCGCCGCATGTCCGCGCGGGCTAAAGCCGCGCGGCTCAGGGAGGAGGGAAACTACATGGCGGTTGCTTTGCCAGCGTTGGGGCGAGGTTACGCGTTGCCGAGATTGCGCGGTTAGTCTATCGTTGCAAGTGGGACACGAAACGGAGAGACTGAACTTGCGTATCGCACTGCTCGAACCTTATTACGGCGGCTCGCACCGCGCGTTCTGCGACACTTTCATTGCGCACAGTCGCCATGACGTCACGCTCGCGGCGATGCCCGCGCGAAAATGGAAATGGCGGATGCGAGGGGCTGCGATGTGGTTTGCGCGGGACGAGATATCGTGGCTTGAAACAAAACCGGACTTGATTCTGTGCAACGACATGCTCAGTGTCGCGGACCTTCGAGCACTATTGCCGCTGGCGATGCGAACCATCCCGATCGCGTGTTACTTTCACGAGAACCAGTTGAGTTACCCAATCCCCGACGATCAGGTTCGCGACTTTCAATATGGAATGACAAACATCACCTCGGCGCTCGCGTCGGACGCCGTCTGGTTTAACTCTGCCTTCCATCTGGAGGATTTTCTTGTTGCAGCGGGTGCGCTGCTGGCGAAGATGCCCGATTACGTCCCGACCGGTGTCTGTGATGCGATCCGCGAGAAGGCGAGCGTACTCTATCCGCCGGTGGAAGTGCCAGAACTAGACACTCCGAGAGATCAGGATCAACCGCTAACGATTCTGTGGCCTCACCGGTGGGAGTTTGACAAGAACCCCGAGCCGTTTTTTGCTGCGCTAATCCGACTTGCACAGGAGGGCTTCGCGTTTCGGCTCGTCGTTCTCGGTGAGCAATTTCGCACTGCCCCGCGAGTGTTTGCGGACTCCTGGGAAGCGCTTCGAGAACATATTCATCACGCAGGATACGTTGAGAGTCGAAGCGCCTATTGGGATATGCTTGCAAGCTGCGACGTTGTTGTCAGCACCGCGATTCAGGAGAACTTCGGCATTGCAGTCGTCGAGGCAATGCTCGCCGGATGTCAGCCACTATTCCCCGATCGTCTTGCCTACCCCGAGCTACTCCCAGAGTCGCTTCACGATCCATGCCTGTATGCGACGGATCACGATCTTGTTCGTGCGCTTCGCCAGGTACTTTCCGGTGAACGGCGTCTTCATCGTGGGGAGCTGTTGGGATTACGAGATTCTGTCGTTGAACGGTTTGGGTTTGAGCACGGTGTCTTGGCGATTGATGACGCTGCGGACGGAGTTTAGGAGAAACTTCAAGAAGCAAGAAGGGGCATCAAGATGCACCCTACTTGGCTGACCCGAGAGCAACGGGCTTTCATCCCCATCTACGTTTGGACGAGCAGCCCTGCTACTGTTTTCCAGCCTCCAGCAAGTATACCGATCTAGGCCTACTTCGATCTGTACAAAGGAAGCTCACTTGCTTAGGGTCGCGCGACTTCAAGGGGATCATATTCAGCTTACATGCTGCCTCGACGGCATCATTGCCATTCGCCCATTTCAGCGAAGGGACAGCCTTGAAGGCACCGTCAACGTTCTCCAAGAAGGCGATCTGAAAACGCGACATGCTTGATAGACCTGAAACAATTAGATCAATGTCGCCATCGCCATCAAGATCTCCGGAATAGAGGGTTCCGACCAACGATGGAATCTCATTTTTAGAAATGCGACGGTCAAAATCCAACAGAAATCCGTCCGGCGATTGAACTCGACGATAGAGGACTAAAGTATTGGTTTTCGGTCCGATGTGAGAGCTCCACCTTCCTGTCATTAGCACCTCTGCCACTTGATCGCCATCAAAATCAGCAACGACGACGGACGCGCTCGCTAAGCCTATTATTCTGTCTTCCCATTGCACCGGGTACGTTCGCTCACGAAGTCCTTCAGCCGAATTCAGGTACAGGCGCGAGAAGAATGGATCCTCAATGCTCGAGCTACCCCGAGTCAAGAGGAGGTCGGTCCAACCGTTTCCATCGAAGTCGAAAGCGTGGGCGCGCTCGAAAAAATCGCATTCCGGGAAACTAACGGTCTTCCCGATGTATGCAAGCGTCCCATTGACGTTGCGTATGAGCCTTCCTTCGGCAGTATAAACATCATTGGTTTCACCCGGAATCGACTCAGAACCACCCACATAAAGGTCCAGCCAGCCATCCTTGTCAAAATCAATCCACGCTGTCATCGGAAAAAGTGGAAATTGAAACGGTAGCGGTCGCTTGCGAAGTGCACCGTCCCACCATCCGATCATGTGTTGTCCGATAGGATCTTCCCCAACGATCAGGATGACTTCGCCGCCATTTGGCTCTAGCTCGGCGCTGGTCAAGAGACTAACCCGACTGAAGATACCCATAACCGCGTTGGGGTCTCTAACAAGCCCGAAATCAAGAAAACCCACAAGATTCAAACGGTCTTTACTACGACGAAGCTGCACAATACCGTAGTGTCGGAAGGCGGGAAATCCATAGTAACCAACCGCAAAGATATCTTGATCAGAACGTGTCGGGTCAATCCGGGCTGCGATCCATTTCTCGGCCACAAAGGTGCGCGGCACGCCGTAAATTGGAAGACGGCGCGGATTGAGCAACACCTCGGCGGAACATGGTATTAACGTGCCCCCAAGTGCTGTCAGTACGAAGCACTGAAGAAGGAAACACCGCGTCCTGTACAACTTGGCCAAGGACACATTCGTTCTCATGTCGAATACTCCAATGACGCATGCTGCACGGCTACACCTGTTGCCCACGAACGTATCCTATAGCTTGTTCGATATGGTCGCAAGGATCGTCGCTTCGCGGGTGATGACATTCTCCTGGATTTTCTCGCCTTTTTCAAGGAGATTGGTAACCCAGGCCTTGTCTTCTATGTCTTTGGCGTTGATCTTTACGTTCATGAATGCGCCCATGACTGCACTACGGGCAGCCAGCGCGCCGACGCCTGCGTCGGAAACGGAGTTGGGATTCCCAATGTCGGCCATGGTGGCGATGACGTCCATTGACGCGTGCGCGACCTCCATCACACGAAAGGGAATCTCAATCGCACGCTTGGTCGCTGCCTGTATCGCTTCTTTCTTGGCCGCTTTTTCGTCGTCGGTTGAGGCGGGTAGACCAAAGGCAGCCATGATTGCGTTGAACGCGTCGGTGTCGTCGTCGATGAGGCGAAGCAATTCATCGTGGTGCTGCTTGCCCTTATCCGCCCAGTCGGAAAACTCCTCCCAGCGATCGTCCCAACCGCGCTTGTGCGAGGAAAGATTCGCAACCATCGTCGCGAGCGCAGCCCCCATCGCCCCCATCGCGGCGGAGATCGAACCGCCACCGGGCGCTGGCGACTCGCAAGCGGTCTCATGAACGAATCCCGTCATCGTAAGATCGACAAGCTTTTTACTAGACGAACCCGCGATCGCGTACTCGATGATCTTCTCTTCGGGTTTGAACGGGTAGAGATCGTCAAGCCCCAAAGATTTAACCGCGATTTTGATCAGTTCCGCGTCGCTGATACCCGTTGATCGCTGCTGTTTTTTCAAGAAGTACCGCACCGCATCGAGCATTGCGCCAAGCGGGATCAAACCGACCAATTCCGAACCCGTGACGCGAATGCCTCGCGATTGCGCTGACTCACAACAGGCGTCGAAGCATTCATGGACGGGCGTGACGGCGATGTTCGTTAGATTCACCGAAACCTGCGCGACGCCGTACTCCTCGATGAACCAGCCAATGCCCTTCACGCACTTGAGCTTGCCGGGGGTCCAGAGGTCGTTTCCCTTTTCATCCTTGACCACTTTCCCCGTTAGCGGGTTGCCCTCTCTCTTTTTTCGACCCTTTTCGCGAATGTCAAAGGCGATTGCGTTGGCTCGGCGCGTGGAAGTTGTGTTCAGGTTGATGTTGTAGGCTACGAGAAAATCACGAGCGCCGACGGCGGTAACCCCAGACCGCGAATTGAAGGTGGCCGGCCCGTAATCTGGTTTCCACTCGGGCTTTTTGAGCTTTTCGGCAAGGGCTTCGTACTCGCCGGCGCGACAAGTTGCCAAGTTGCGGCGCTCCGGTCTTTTCGCGGCGTGTTCGTAGCAATAGATCGACAGGCCCGCCTCTTGCCCGAGTCGTTCGGCGAGTTTGTGCGCAAGGGGAACGACCTCGTCCATCGTAATGTTGGAAACCGGAACGAGCGGGCAGACGTCCATCGCACCGAAACGCGGATGCTCGCCCTTGTGCTTGCTCATGTCGATTAGCTCAGCCGCTTTTTTGCCAGCAAGAACAGCGGCGTCAAGAACCGGACCTGGTGCGCCGACCATTGTGACGACCGTTCGATTCGTGGCAGCACCGGGGTCGACGTCGAGAAGCTTGACGCCATAGACCGATTCGATCGCATCGGTGATCTGCTTAATCACGGAAAGGTCACGCCCTTCGCTGAAATTCGGTACGCATTCAATGAGTTGGTTGATCATGGCCCGGTCTCTTTTTCTGGAATTAACGGTTGTGTGAGTATCACCCCGAGCACCGATCGCTCAGGGCACGGCCATGGTACTCGATCGTGGGATATGGCGATAGAAAAGCCCGCCGCATGCGTCTTGGCAAGCGGCGGGCGTTGAAACTTATAGACGAACCGACCCTGTTGATCGGAGGAGGTTAACGGCGGCGTAGACGCACTGCGAAAAGTCCCATCAGCATCACACCAAGCGGCAACATTCCCGCCGCACCGCACGCCCCACCCCCAGTCGACCCCGACCCTGCCCAGCCACCCGAACCACCGCCGGTATCTGTCGTGCCGCACGATCCTGCGTCGCCGGTAAAGTTGAGGTCGCGAAGGTATATGTCGTCTACGGCGTTCGTATCGCCTTCGATGAGGTTTGTCGCTTGGCTGACGAAGGCGATTAACTCGCCGCCATCTGAAATGGATGCGCGCTCGCTATCGTTGTCGCCTTCACCATCGGTGCCGCAAGTGCTGATGCGCGTCGTTTCTCCCGACTCTCGATCATGGACGAAGACGTCGTTTTGGAGGTTTGTATCGCCGGCGACGATGTCGGTGGCAGTGCTGTGGAACGCGACGAAGCGTCCGTCCCCAGAGATCGTCGGCGAGGAACTATTGCCATCGCCAGCGCCAACGAAACCGAGACTGATGAACTCGATCCCCGCAACCCCCTGGTCGAAGATGCCGTTCTCGTCCGGATCGCGGTCGTGCAGGTAGATATCTTCAACGGTGTTGGTGTCGCCACTGTTGAGATTGGTAGCGGTGCTTCGGAAGACGACGAACCGTCCGTCGTCGGAGATGGCGGGTCTGGTATTCGCGCCGTTTGGTTCTCCACCAGCAGGAGGAATGCCCATCCGCGCGACGGATTGATCTTCGAGATTCTTAACATAGACATCACGTAGAGCGTTTGAATCGCCCGAGACCAAGTTGGTTGCGTCGGTAAAGAATGCAAGATACCGGCCATCCCCGGAGATGGCGGGACGATCGCTCTTGTCGTTGCCGCCTTCGCCGTTGGCGCTTTCGCTGGCGCGGATCGTCGTCCCGGTTTGCGTATCGTGGACGAAGACGTCGCGCTCGGAGTTGGTGTCGGAAGCGATCAGATTCGTCGCGTCGCTGTTGTACCCGACATAGCGGCCATCGTTCGAGATCGTGGGGCGCGTGCTGTCGTCGTTGCCGGCTTCGCCATCGGTCGAAACGCTCACGCGAGTCGTTGTTCCGTTGCCTTCGTCAAAGGTGCCATTGGCGTCCGGATCGCGATCGTGAATGAAAACGTCTCGGCGACCGGTGCATGTGGGGCAATCCGTGGCGTGGAAGATCGTCGTGTCGCCAGTCGCAAAGTTGCTTGAATCACTGTAGAACACAACGTAGCGACCATCGCTTGAGATTGCGGGGCGACCGCTGTCGGCGTCCCCCTGGGCACCTGACGAACTGACGCTGACGCGAACGGTCTCGCCGGTGTTCCGATCGTAGACGAAGACATCTTCGACACCGTTTGTGTCACCGGAAACGAGAGTCGTAGCCTGACTTTCAAAAGCGACGTAGCGACCGTCATCGGAGATGACCGGGCGATCGCTGTTCATGTCGCCCTCGACGCCCTCAGTGCTGATGCTCGCTCTGACGGTTGCTTGCGCTTGGACGGACTGAGGTATCGCGACGACGGCCAAGATGGCTACGATCGCCAATACGGACATCGCGCTAACTGGGCATGCACGCATCACCGAAAGATTCGAGAATTGTTGTGTGTTCAACGCGGGTTCCTCCGTGAACGGTATTGATTATTGACCTTGGCAGCCACACCTGTTCAACCAAGCTGCTACGCTATCTTCGTCTTTTCAGAGCGGTTAACCCCAGAAAAGTGAAAAGCATTGGGACCAACCCAAGCGCCCCGCATGGGGAGGACAGGCCTGTCGTGGTAGTGTCTGCTGGCTCCTCAGTGCCGGGTACAGTCTGCCCTGGGTCGTTGCCATTGCCAGCATCGTCTGGAGGATTGACGACTCCATCATCCGCCGGTGGCGAATCGTTGTCACAGGCGTCGCCGAGTCCATCGCCGTCGGCATCCGCTTGGTCGGGATTGGGTATGGCGTCGCAATTGTCGAGGCAGTTGGGAACACCGTCCTGATCGACATCCGTATCGAGCGCGTCGCATCCACATGCACCGGGGTCGGTCTTGTAGTCGGCGTCTGGGCAACCGTCTTCGCAATCGGGCGTGCCGTCGCCGTCGGTGTCGTCGTCCACCGCGCCGCAACCACATACACCGGGGAGCGTTTTGTTCGGGTCGTCTGGGCAGGCATCTTCGCAGACGATGTTTCCGCCTCCGTCGTCGATGTCGGGGAACCCGCAACCGCAAACGCCGGGGGCGGTCTTCGCCGGGTCGTTCGGACAATCATCGACACAAACAATGCCACCGCTCCCATCGTCGGTATCGGGTGTGCCGCAACCGCACTCGCCGGCTGCGGTCTTGGCGGGATCATCCGGGCATTCGTCCGCGGCGTTTGGTGTTCCGTCTCCGTCACGGTCGTCATCGCATGCGTCGCCGAGTCCGTCGTTATCGATGTCTCGCTGGGAGGCGTTGCTGATCAAGGGGCAGTTGTCGTCGGTTTCACGAACGCCATCGCCGTCGGAATCAAAACTGCGTACAAAAACATCGGGCGAACCCGGACAATCGGGGCAATCGACGGAATGGAAAGTAGGCTCATCGCCGTCGATCAGATTGGCTGCCCTGCTTCGGAAGGCGACGACGCTTGCGTCGGCGGAGACTCCCGGGCGCGAACTATTCTCGTCACCGGCTTCCCCGGCGAGATTGGCACTGACAAGTGTGACGGTCATCGTGGTACGATCGTAGATATAGACTTGCTCGACGCCTGCAACTGCGCCTGCGCTCACTGGCGCGAGATTGGTCGCTTCGCTTCTAAATGCGATGTAACGCGCGTCGGCAGACATTGCAGGAACAGAGCTTAGTCCGTCAGCTTCAACGCCGCCGGAGGCCAAGCTTACGCGAACTGTCGTTCCTTCCAGTGTGTCGCGGAGGAAGACATCGCCGACTCCATTGGTATCGCCTGCGACGAGGTTGGTGGCTTCGCTGCGGAATGCGACATACCGTCCGTCGGCGGAGATCGCCGCTCGGGAGCTTGCGCCGTTTCCTGGTGTTCCATCCGTGGCGACGCTGATTCGCTCTGTCACACCGGTGTTGCGATCGTGCAGAAAGACATCCCGAACGCCGTTGCCCAACGTCGGATTGAGCGGATCGAACGATGGCTCATCGCCTTCGACGAGGTTGCCAGCGTCGCTATAAAAAGCAACGTAGCGACCGTCGGCCGAAATAACAGGTCGATCGCTGTGGCCGCCTGTCGCCAGCTCGCCAGCGGAGCTAACGCTGATGCGTTCTGTAACGTTGTTGATTCGATCACGCACGAAGATGTCACGAAAACCGAGCGTATCTGCCTCGCCGTCTAGGGTCGAGGCCAAACTTCGAAACGCGACGAATTGACCGTCGGCGGAGATCGAGGGCATGTTGCTGCTCTTTTCGCCTCGACGCCCGTCTGCGCCAACGCTTACGAGTTCGATGGTACCAGCGATTCGGTCGTAAACGAAAATGTCACGTTTGAGGTTCGTATCGTCAGAGATCAGATTGGTCGCGTCGCTGTAAAAGGCAACGAATTGTCCGTCGGCGGAAATGGTTGGCCGATCACTCTTGCCATTGGCCTGCACGCCGCCAACGCCGCGCGTGATCATGTCGATCGAACCGGTAACGCGATCGAATAGGAAGATGTCGTCAGTCGCATTGGAGTCGCCGGTAACGAGATTGCTTGCGTCGCTGGCGAAGGCGATGTATCGACCGTCGGCCGAGACCGCGGGCCTTCTACTTTCAGCATTGCCGCCGACGCCCGCCGCGTCTTCGCTCGCGCGAATCAACGTCTGCCCGAAGGCTGTGCTCGCCGGAATCAATAGCGGCAGCAGCCAGAGACAGCAACATAACCTGCCATCTCCGATGTTCCCGCACCCGCGCGTCCTTTTGTTTCCTATTTCCATCAAACACTATCCCCCAATCGAATTGTTCCGGCACCGGCGTTGCCCGGCGCATCAGTTCCCTGCCAAGAATGCCTCGACGATGTCCTGAACAACGCCACCGACGGCACGCTCTAACCCTCGTGAGACCCCCCCGGTCAGGCCTTCACGAACCACGTCAATATTGTCGCAACCAATCGCGAAGAGGCAGACGGCGACGACCGCTAGTAATGTTATTTGACGGCGTATCATTTACTTTTCTCCCTCTTCCGTGAGGATCGCTTCGAGCTTCGCGATGCGTTTTTCAAGTTTCTTGATGCGTTTTTTGTTTGCGCTCGGTTTCTTTTTTGCTTTCCAGATCGGAAACGAAAAATCGACAAAGACCGAGTTGTCGTTATTCCCATTTCCGTCGTCCACATCTCGCCGGCGATACGTGATGCCTGTCTTGAAACCATCCTTGAACTTGAACTCGACGCCCTGTTGTACGGTCCACTGCGTGCTATCGGTTCGCTTGGTCCCTCGATGATTGAACCTGGGTCCAAACTTCGACTCGCTACGAACCTCTTTGAGCTTGCTGCAAGCGGAGACCGAAGCGAGGCTGAATGCGAGCAGTAACATTACGATTCTTCTTTTCATGGCACCTCCGTTTGCGCTGCGAGTGTCCGTATCCATAAGCGTAGGATACCCGGAGCATCAGCCGGACTCCATGCGTTAGTTCGGGCACGCCGAAGGGCAGGCATACGCGACGGATTTCACAGCATCGACCGTGGATGTCACATCCAAGACGTTCAATCTCTCGTCGATGATGCATGGGAAGATATTCGCCCCCTCGAACGTTACGAATTCACTGAACAAGAGCTTCACGGCGTCTACGGTCACGGTAATGTCAATCACATTCACAACGGTGTTGCCGCTGGTATCGCCCCACCGCCAGGTCGTCCCCTTGGTCCCTTTGGAAACGACAATCGTACCGCCGAAGTCGCAGACGGCATGGACGACGTACGTCGCACTGGGTCGAATGTTCACGCCTCGGACGGGTGTCGCGCCCCATTGACCGGACGTGAGAAACACAGGACCATCTCCGAGTAAACCGGCATTGCAGAACCCTTCGCAGGCACCTCCCTGGCAGCTATTCACGTCGAAACAAGGCTGTCCCACAAGCGGGCCGGTGGTGCATGTCTTCGGACAGTCAGCGTCAGATACGCACGCCAGTCCGTCGTTGAGGCCCGCGAGGCAAACGCTTTGCGCATATTGCGAGACGCAGGGCACATCAGGATCGTTGCAACTTCCGGTCACGAGAATCGCCACTGGCGTCGCGCCCTGATCCGCGGGGGTCACTCTGAGATACCGTCCGCCGACCGCTTCTACCTGTGGCGCGAAACAGCCACCACACGAACCCGTGCCTTCGTCGCACGTGGCTGAGTCGGGACACGGGTTACCCGTCGACGAGAAACACTCATGGTCGAAAACGCAACCGAGCTGCTGGTCGCAGACTTTCGCAGCGCAAAACAGGCCTGTGTCACAAACGGTGTCGTCTGGCGTGTGGACGCAGACGAGATTCCCTGCGATCGTGTCACATGTATCGATCGTGCAATCAATCGCGTCGTTGCAATCCGCAGCTACCGCGCATCCTGCTGAGCAGGTTCCGTCGATGCAGAAATCACCGGGGGCACATTGGACGGGTGTGAGCTGGCAAGAACCGGTGGCGGAGTTGCAGGACCCGATCATACACAGGTCGGCGGTTTGACAATCCTTGAGTGTGTTGACGCACAAGCCAGTGGTCTGGTTGCAAATGTCGGTTGTACAAAGATCGCCGTCGTCACATTGAGCTGACTGCGTGCATTCTCCCGGCGTGAATACGCATGTGGGCTCGCATCCGTCACCCGTCGTCTGGTTACCGTCGTCGCACTCTTCCAGTCCTTCAGGAACGCCGTTGCCGCATACCGATAGCACGCGGAAGAAGACGTCGCGGACCAAGTTGTTGTCATTGGGTATCAGATTGGTTGCGTCGCTGTAAAAAGCGATCGTGGATCGATCCGCAGATATCTTCGCGCCGCCGCTTGCGCCCTTGGCCTCGATGTCGGCGTTGTCTACGCTCAAGCGGATCGTGTCGATCGCGCCTGATTCGTCGAAGAACCCGTCGCCGTCTGTGTCGCGATCGTGTAGAAAGACGTCGGCGAGGAGGTTGGTATCTCGGCCAACGAGATTAACGCCGGTGCTTCTGAACGCAACGAATCGTCCGTCGATTGAGATCGTCGCATCGTCGCTGTCGGCCGGGAACTGATCGGGCGTAGTCGCTTGTGATCCAGTTGAGCTGACACTGACCCGTTGGGTCGTATTCGCGCCGAGGTTTCTTAGGAAAACGTCTTCGGCGTAGTTGGTATCTGACGCGACAAGGTTCGATGCAGGGCCTACCATCGCAATCGCCGAGGCGTCGCCCGCGAGCTTGGGGCCTCCCGTTTCGCGATCGCCGGGGATGCCTGCGGATGAAAGACTGACGCGAATCGTCGTCGCGTTGCCCTCGTCGAAGGTTCCGTTCATGTCGGGGTCGCGATCACGAAGGAAGACATCTCGCCAACCCAGACAAGTCGGGCAGGTGTCCGCGTCGAGTGAGGGTTCGTCACCAGCGACGAGGTTGTCTGCCTTGCTGCGAAAACCAACGAACCGCCCATCGGAAGAGAGCGTTACACGATCAGACCCATAGTTCCCCTGAATACCCCCGGTACCGAGGCTGACGCGAGTTGTTGTTCCAGTTGCAATTTCGTAAACAAAGACGTCGGTTCGGCCGTTGGTATCTGATGCGACAAGGTTCGTCGCCTCGCTGATAAAGCCCACATAGCGACCATCGCTTGAAATCTCGGGGCGGAAGCTATCCTGGTCGCCTGCGACACCGCCGGAAGAAACGCTTACACGAATGGTTGTCTCGTTTCCCTCATCGTAAATTGCGTTCATATCGGGGTCGCGGTCGCGAAGGAAGATGTCCGCTCGGCCTACGCACGCTGGGCAGGTCACGCTGTCGAATGGGGCGCTGTCCCCCGCGACAAACCCGCTTGCCTTACTCCAAAAGGCAACGAATCGACCATCGCCGGAAATCGCGGATTCGTCGCTGTTTCCGTCGATCCCCTGAGCCTGGGCTGAACTGAGACTGATGCGAACGGTTCGAGCGTTTGCGATATCGCGAACAAATACGTCTTGGAGTCCATTCGTGTCGCCAACGACAAGGTTGTCGGCAGTACTGCGAAAGCTTACGTGAAGACCGTCGTCAGAGATTGCAGGTCGCGTGCAGTTTCCATTTGCAGGCGTGCCGTCGGTCGCAACGCTTAGGCGCGTCGTGACTGCGTTGCCTTCGTCAAATATTCCGTTCAAGTCAGGATCGCGGTCGTAGAGGAAAATATCCCGGACGCCGACGCATGCGGGGCATATGACTGCGTCAAATGGTGCGCTATCGCCAACAACAAGGTTAAAGGCGTCGCTGTAGAACGCTATGAATCGTCCGTCGCCGGATATAGATGGGCGGTTGCTGAGACCGTTGCCCTCGACGCCACCAGCCCCGACGCTAACGCGAATAGTTGTCCCCAGTTGCACGTCGCGAACGAACACGTCTGTCGCAAGATTGGTGTCTCCAGGGACGAGATCGTCCGCGTCGCTTGCGAAGGCAATGTGTCGGCCATCGTTTGACACTGAGGCACGGACGCTGTCGGGACCGGAAGCCTCCGCTTGCTCGCCCGTGGGACTGATACTGAGACGAACGGTGGTCCCGAGAAGTCGATCGCGGACGAACACGTCATCGGAGGCATTCGTATCGCCTGCAACCAGGTTGTTCGACGAACTTTTGAATACAACGTAACGCCCGTCTTCGGAAAGATTGGGGCGACTGCTTGCGCTGTTGCCGGGGGTTTCGTCGGAGGCGACACTCACGCGGTCAGTCGTTCCGTTTCCTTCATCAAGCACTCCGTTGCCGTCGGGGTCACGATCGTGAACGAAAGCGTCCCGTACGCCAGTGCAAAGCGGGCAGGTGGCAGCGTCAAATGTAGGCACATCGCCCACAACGAGATTGCCAGCGTCACTGTGGAAGGCAATGAACCGTCCGTTGGGGGAAATCGCCGGGCGATCGCTGTCGGCATCGCCTTCGGTCCCACTTGAGCTGAGGCTAACGAGTACCGTTGTGCCTTGTGTTCGGTCTCGCACGAAAATATGATCGACGCCACTGGTAGGCACGGCGACCATGTTCGTCGCACGACTTCGAAACGCGACGTAGCGTCCATCTGCGGAAATGGCCGGGAGGTTGTTTCGTCCATTGCTCTCGCCGCCGGTATTCGAGACGCTCACCAGCGTCGTTGCGATCGTGCCGGGTTCGTCGAAGATTCCGTCCACGTCGGTGTCGCGATCGTGAACGAAAATGTCTTTCTGCCCGTTCAAGTCGGTCCCGGCAAGCTTGGTTGCGTCGCTCGTGATGGCTACGAATCGATCGTCCGCCGAGATCGAAGGGCGATCGCTCTTGCC
>JAJRUK010000030.1 GCA_024277835.1 Planctomycetota bacterium
AGAGCACCGCCATCATGTGCGCCGAAGAAAACCCCGCCCACTGCCATCGGACCGCCCTCATCGCCCCCGCACTTGTCGAGATGGATTGCAACGTGACCCACATCCGCCACGACGGATCGACAGAGTCACAAGAAGAGGTCGAAAACCGTCTCACCGGCGGTCAACTCAACCTCTTCTAAACACCGGACCTTGGAGAACCAGAGGGTCTGAAAAGGCTACTCTGACGGCGCGGAATCTTCGGGCTTGTACCATTCTCGAATTCGCCGCTCAAGCTCGATCTTCGCCTTGGTAATACCGTTTTGCACGAAGAACCCTTCCGCCCGACATCGATCGATCAGCTCACGAGGTGTGATGCCCAGTTCTCGCGCTAAGTCTTTGATTTTGATTCCGTTGTTCGCCATCGTCGGCGCTATTCTAGGAAGAACCGCCGAAAACAACAGCGCTGCGAGACATGATCGCATGAACGTAAGACGTTTGGCCAAATAGACACGGCCCACAGCCAGCCGGACGGCGCGCGGCAAATGAAATCTGTAAGATCCCAAGCGACCGCCCGGCGTCCAAGGACCGCCGCCCGGCTGGCAGGAGCCCCCAACTGAGCAGGTAAGCTTCTCCAACAGGTGACTACGCAAAGCGCCCGGAAATCGCGCAATAAAAGACCCCCCCAATCTCCCGATTGAGACGATTCGGATGTCGCTGATCGCACTAACGATACCGCTCAGATGGCCAGAACCAGCCTGCACGCACCGCGACGAAACACATAAATACGGATGAACAAACAACTTACGAACCTAAAGTCGCAACTTAACGATGTCTCCTTCGATTGGCGACGGGCAGGGTGATAAATCGCCTTGGAGTCCGCCATTCGGTTCGTTATACTCGCATAAGTGCAGATTTAAGCGGGATCTCAGCCGTGGATGGGAAAGTGACGAGTGACGGACGAAAACGAGGTCTACGCAAAGCGGGCGGTGGAGGAATTGGGGCTCCAGCAGGCTACTGACGAGCTATTTCCGCTGATCTACGACGAGCTGCGAAGATTGGCCCACAACTGGTTCGCCAAGCAACGCGGCGATGCGACCCTTCAGCCAACCGCCGTGGTCCACGAAGCTTATATTCGACTCGCCACAAGCGAAGGGAAAGGATGGGAAACCGGACAACACTTTAGAGCGATCGCCGCCCGTGCGATGCGACAGATTCTGGTCGATCGCGCAAGACAACGGCGATCCGCAAAAAGGGGCGGAGACCGGTGGCGAGTGACTCTCTCCGGAATCGCCGACGACAGCGACCCAGGACAAACCGCCGATCTGGTCGATTTGGACACCGCGCTGGTAGAGCTTTCCGGACTTAACAAGCGACACGCCACTATCGTCGAGCTGAAATTCTTCGGTGGCCTGTCGATCCCGGAAATGGCGGAACTGCTTGGTGTCTCTGAAAGAACCGTGACACTCGATTGGCAAATGGCAAGAGCATGGCTGCTCTCGCGCCTCAACGGCGAAACGAAACAACAATGACCCCCCAGCGATACCAGCAGATTCAGGAAGTCTTCCAAAGGGTCGCAGAGACACCCGCACCTCAACAGCAAGAGATGCTCGACCAGGAATGTACGAACGACCCTGACCTTCGATCCCAAGTCGAAAAGCTCCTCCCCTACCTCACAAAGACAACCGGAAACCTTCTCGACCTGACGACCACTGCCGCAGATCGACAACCCGCGCCGCTCCCAGCGAACATCGGCCCATACAAAATACTCTCACAAATCGGTCTCGGCGGAATGGGCGTCGTCTACGAAGCTGAGCAGAACAACCCCCGCCGACACGTCGCTCTCAAGGTTCTCGCCAGCAGAAACGACGACCCCTACTATACCAAACTCTTCCAGCGAGAGGTCCGAGCACTCGCACGCCTCGACGATGCGCGCATCGCGCGAATCTACGACGCAGGGCGCACCGACGAAGGGCAATACTACTTCGCAATGGAGTTAATCCGTGGCTGCACGCTTAGCGACTACGCAAAGAATAACAACCTCTCAGACGCCGATCGCCTGCAACTCTTTCGCACGGTCTGCGATGCGATCAATAGCGCTCACCAGCGTGGCGTGGTCCACCTTGATCTTAAGCCGTCGAATATTCTCGTCGATGAATCCGGGTCACCTCGAATATTAGACTTTGGTCTCGCACGAATAGTCGAAGTCGATACCACAACAATCACCATCTTCCGTGACGCAAAGCACTTGCATGGGACGCTCCCTTATATGAGCCCCGAACAAGTGCGCGGTGATGCGCGAACCATCGACGTTCGTTCCGACATCTACTCGCTTGGCGTCATACTCTTTGAACTCATGACGGGCGCATTACCCATCGAACCCAAGGGTCGTTCGTGGCATATGCTTCTGAGAGCCATCCTGGATGAACCCCCGAGAACTCCGAGGGAAGTCAGATCAGACATTCCCGCTGACGTAGAAGTCATCATTCAAAAATCGCTCGAAAAAGACCGCGATGATCGATACCAAAGCGCGCTTTCACTCTCAGAAGATATCCAGCGACATTTGACAGGCCATCCAATCCTCGCGCGTCCACAAACCGCTTTGCAAACCGTCCAAAAGTGGATTCTTCGACACAGGATCGCCTCCGCATCCGCCGCCGTCTTTCTAATCTCTGTCACGACGGTAGCCATCTGGATGAGTGCTCTCTACGCGAGGGCCAGCACCGCAGAGCACCTCGCCGAAGTCAGACTGCAAGCCACGACCGAAGCACACGCGAAAGCTGAGCAAAAGGCAGAGCTTCACGCACGCGAGCGAGACAAAGCAGAACGCGCCGCCAGTTTCCTAACGGAAATGATCACGCTCACGGACCCCTACTTCGGAATCCGCGGCGATGTGCCCATTTGGAGACTGCTCGATCGAGCTTCACAACGCGCGGCACAAGAACTGGGTGACTTTCCACAACTCGAAGCAAACCTGCGAGAGACGATCGGTATCAGCTACTCATCACTGGGCCTCATTGAGAAAGCAGATGCGGAGCTTCAACGCGCTGTCGAACTTCAACGCACACGAGGTCCCGAACACCTCAACGATCTCGCACGAGTGTTGATCGCTCTGGGGCATGTACGATGCAAGGATCCGAGGCTTGCATCCATTGCTCCCATCGCGGCCAGCGAAGCAGTCGACATTCGTACGACGCTCCTCGGACCAGAGCATCCCGACACGCTCGACGCAGAGTTGAATCTCGCACGCGCACACCACTATGCAAGAAACCTCGATATCGCGAAAGAGCTGAGCGCCAAAGTGCTCGCGGCGTCCCGCCGACTGTACCCGGAAAACGACGCAAGGATCGCGACCGCCCTCATGGTCTCCGGCAACACCGCGCACCTTCAAGGTTGGTTTGATGTAGCGAGCGAGTTCTTCGATCAAGCTGCATCCATTTACGAACGCCACAAAAACGAAATGCCCGAAGACTACATCAATGTGCTCGAGAGCATCACGAGCGAACGGGCCAACCTCGGACACTATGCTCAGGCAGAAGTGATCGCCAACAATGCCCTTGAGGTCGCGAGCGAACACCTCGGCGCAAAACATTCCGTCGTCGCAAGGCTCCTGACTTCGCTCGCACGCGTGCAGATCGCGCTCGATCGCCCCACCGAAGCCGGAAAAAACCTGGACGAAGCGATGGAGATTTTCACCGCCTGGTTCCCTGAAAACGCGCCGAGCATCAGGAACACAAAGGGCATGATCGCAGGAACACGCTGGGCATCTGGCGACTACGAAGAAGCAGAACGCATCTTCCGAGAACTCGCAACAGAAACAGCGCCAGCAACGACCATCGAATTTGACAACAGATTCCACACGCTAGCCGTCGTCCTCCGAGATATGGAAAAGTTTGAGGAAGCGGAAAGCATACTCGTCAGAATCAACAACAACGCAATCGATCGGCACCGGGCGGACCACCCCTACGCCGCCAATGGCAAAATCAACCTCGCCCGCCTGTACTACCTCAGAGGTGAATACGAAAAAGCCGAACCGCTCGCCCGCAGCGCCATGAAAATCCGACGAAATCAACTCGGAGAACACCACCCAAATCACGCAGAATCATGCATGGTCCTCGGACTCGTCCTGACGGGACAAGGGGACACGGCAGCTGGCGAACCCCTCCTGCGCCAAGCCCTCGCCATCCGACAAGAACTCTGGGGCGACAAACACTCACTCGTCGCGGAAGCAAAAAGCTCGCTCGCCCAGTGCCTCATCGAACAAAAGCAATACGCCAAGGCAGAAACCCTGCTCGTCGCGGCAAGATCGGTCCTTTCACAAAAGCTGCTCCCTCAGCACAAGTATCGCCGACTTACCCGACAAAGACTTGCGAGACTCTACAAAGAAACCCAACGACCAGAACTCGCGGCCGAATACCAACTCGTCCTTAAGACCACCGAGTCAGACGAAAAACCCTAGCCCGACATGAGCGGCGAACAAGCTGCATTTAGCGCGCCGCCTTCTCTGAAACCGCTCCCCCGCGATCCCCCTTGACTCGAGGCTGATGCTTCCATCGCCTATGAACCCACCAATATTGCGACGGTTCTTCACGAATAAAACGCTCGAATGACTTCGTGTACTCTTCCGTGATCCACCGCAGCGGATCATCTTTGTCCGCCCACTCTTCCGGAAGAATCACCCGATCGATCCCAACTTCATACTTGGCGACATCACCAAGTCGCCGCCCGTACCCTACAAGAATCGGAACCTCCGCCGTCATCGCCAAAAGACCAATCGACTTGTACGTCGATGCCGGTTTACCGAAAAAATCAACAAACATCCCCTTCCGCCCGGCGTCCTGATCGCCAATAAACGCAACCATCGAACCATTCTGTAACAACCCCTCCGCATGAGACGATGCCCCCTTCTTATCCAAGAGCTTCAAACCAAGCGTACGACGACTGTTCACCAGGAACCGGTTCAAATAAAAGTTATTCTCCGGACGCATGATCGCCGTCAGATCAAAACCCTGCACCGCAAGAAGATGACCGACCATCTCAAACGCCCCATAGTGCGCCGTTACAAGCACAGCCCCACGCCCACTTAGCAACACGTCGATCGCCGACTCTAGATTCCGAACACGAATGAAGTTGGGCCACGTCTCCGGCACAATCAAACGCGTAAGACAAACCGCCTCAACCGCGAACATCGCGATCGACTCGAGACATCGATCCGCCATCTCGGAAATCTCATCAGGGGTACGCTCATCCCCGAAAGCGTCCGTCAAATGCGATACAGCAATCGCCCGATGCCGAGGCAGCACCCGCCGCCAAATCCAAGCAAGCCCCCGCGCCGACCGCAAGTTCCAATTGATCGGAAAACACTGCATCAACGCAAACGCAGCGCGCACCACAATATAAAACAACCATGCTTTGATCCCGGAACCCTTCATCGCACGCATCCTACCGCGCCACCACAACTTTCCCCAATCCGCCCGCAATCCTCCCTCTTGACCGCCCCAGCCTGACCCGCCATAACCTTACGCCCATGCAAGACCCCGACCGACACCCCGACCAACACCCCGACTTCGACATCGCGCACCTCGACTACGACCTCCCCGAGGACCGCATCGCCCAAGCGCCGCTCGACCAGCGCGATCGCGCAAAACTCCTCGTCATCAATCGATCCGCTGACACTCTCACCGATCGATCCATCACCGACCTGCCAGACCTGCTCAACCCCGGCGACCTTCTCATCCTCAACGACACCCGCGTCATCCCCGCAAAATTCACCGCCCACCGCGAAACCGGTGGAAAAATCGGCGGATTGTTCATTCGCGAAACCGAAGCGCAAACATGGGAGGTCATGCTCGAAGGAGCACGCCGCTGTAAGACCGGCGAAACGCTCAGAATCCGATCCGAAAACCAAGACGATGTACCGATCAAACTGATCCAAAAAAAAGACGCAGGCCGCTGGATCATCAAACCCGATTCAAACGAAACTGCTGAAGCAATTCTGAACAGAGTCGGACAACCGCCCCTCCCCCCCTACATCCATCGAAAATCCGCCAGCGAAGAAACCATTCAACACGACAAGACCAGGTACCAAACCGTCTTCGCAACAAACCCCGGAGCAGTGGCCGCACCAACAGCAGGCCTGCACTTTACCAACGACCTGCTCGACCGCCTCCATAATCGAAACATCCAAACCGCCCGCGTTACCCTCCACGTCGGACTTGGCACGTTCAAACCAATCTCCACGCCCACCCTCACGGAACACATCATGCACGAAGAGCGCTACAACCTCCCCGAAGAAACCGCGACCGCCATCCACGAATGCCGAAAGAGAAACGCCCGCGTCGTCGCAGTTGGCACCACCGCCCTGAGAACCCTCGAATCCTGCGCCGACCCCGACCTCGACCCCGCCATCAACCACAAAGTCGCCCTAAACCCAGACAAAACACAATATCGCGATCGAAACGAAACTGACATCAAAAAAAGCATCGTCAACGCCTCGCAAAAATCCTATCGACACCCGGTCCGCCCCGGTTCTGGCACGACGAACCTCTTCATCTACCCCCCGCAAAAACTCCGCGTCGTCGATGCCCTGTTAACAAACTTTCACCTCCCCAGAAGCACCCTCCTCGCCCTCATCATGGCCACCGCCTGAATTTCTCGAACGAAAGAAGCCTACAAACACGCTGTGAATTCAAACTATCGCTTCTTCAGCTATGGCGACGC
>JAJRUK010000389.1 GCA_024277835.1 Planctomycetota bacterium
AGTGTCTCGACCATGCACTTTCCGAACTGACCCATTCCGATGACGGCGAAGTTACGCATAGGTTTTCTATCCGACTGCTAAATCTTCTTTTGGGAACTCATACTTCGGTGTCGATTGGGGCGTAAAGACCGCCATCGCAAGTGTGAGCGGTCCAAGCCTTCCAACGAACATAGTGAGTATGATGATCAACTTGCCCGAAGATGACAAGTCCGACGTGATTCCGGTTCCGAGTCCAACCGTCGCAAAGGCAGAATAAGCCTCGAAAGCGAGTTCGGTCAGGTTGTCGGTGCGCTGTCCTGCAACCGGGGCGACCTCTTCCGTTACGACAAGCGCGAGGATAACGACACCCAGAAACAGGATCGAAAACGTGCCGATATAAAACGCTCGCGCGACGATGGGGCGCGGGACAGTCCGCGAGAAAAGCGAGACATTCTTGAAACCCCGAAGTCGTGCGCGGACCGCCGCGAGAATCACAACGACCGTCGTGATTTTGATTCCGCCGGCGCAGCTACCGGGGGCAGCGCCGATGAGCATGAAGAGCATCGTCACCAGGAGCATCGGCTCGCGAAGCGACGCGAAATCGATCGTATTAAAACCGGCGGTCCTCGTCGTCACCGATTGAAAGAGCGAGGCCATGATTTTTTGCGAGAGCGACATGTCCGACAGCGTATTGTCGTACTCAAAAAACAGGAACGCCGCCGTCCCGAATAACCAGAGCACGACGCTAGCGAGCAGAACAACACGAACGTGGAGAAATAGAGGTTGCCGCTGACCGCGTCGTCGCATCGCAACCCAACTGCTCATTTGATGCATCGCGATGAACCCGATTCCGCCAAGAACGATCAGCATCCCGATGATCGCGTTGACGGCGGGGTCGGTCGCGTATTGGGTCAAGCTGTCGCTGTTGAGCGAAAACCCCGCGTTGCAAAAAGCGGATACGCTGTGGAAAACGCTCGACCAGATTGCCCCGTCACCGGTGAAACGTGTGGTCAGCAGTAGCGCTCCGATCGTCTCGAAGATAAGCGTCGTTGCGATGGCGAAGACGACCAGTTTCTTCGTGCTGATGTGGACACCCGCCAGCGCGCTGCCCGCCTCCTGTTCGCCAGCCAAACTGCGCTGCCCAGCGATTAGCAGGAGAAGGGTGGAGACGGTCGCGATTCCCAGCCCGCCAATTTGAATCAATGCCAGTAAAACGCCCTGCCCAAGACCCGACAGATCATCGCCGACGTTGATGGTAGACAGACCCGTCACGCAAACAGCGGACGTTGATGTAAAGAGCGCATCGAGCCAGCTAATTTGCGTATCAGCAAGGGCGGCCGGCGTATGAAGCGCGATCGCGCCTGTCGCGATGAGCGCAACCCAGCAAAGAACCAGCGTCAGCGGGCGGGGCAGTCGCAGCGGTGCATTAGAGGCGTCCCTAGCCATCGCTGCTCGCGGAGCCTTGCTGCTCAAGGAGGTTCGGGGTGGCGCTCGGCAGTAGAACCTGATCGCTGGGTTTGGCAACCTGCTGCGACTGAACGTCGTCGATCTTGTCAAGCTGACGTTCCAGCATTCGGGTTCGAGTGCCAACGAGTTCGCCATACGTCTTCGTCGCAGCCTCCAGCTTGTCGCCCATCTTGTCCATCGCGTCGGTGTACTTGGACCACTGCTTCTTAAAGTCCGCGAGGAGTTGCAGGATCACCTGCGAGTTTTGCTCAAAGCGAAAGTTATCAACCGACTGGCGGATAACCGCAAGAATGGCATAGAGCGTCAGCGGAGAACAAAGAACAACTTTCTGCCGAAGGGCGTCGTCAAGAAGCGATGGGTCATGCTCATGAATAAAGCCATAGACCTGCTCATTGGGAATAAACACCAGAACATAATCAACAGTTCCCGCGGCGGGGTCGATGTAGGAACGACTGGTCACATCCTTGACATGCTTTCGCACGTTGCGCGCAAACTTCTTCGTGGCATCCTCGCGGGCGACGTCGTCCTTGGCATCCAGCGTTTCGAGATAGTTATCCAGCGGAAACTTCACATCCATATTCACGCACTTGTGATCGGGAAGAAGAAACACAAAATCCGGTCGACCGCCGTCTTCGAGGCGAGTCTGTTTCGTGTAATTGACCCCCTCGATGAACCCCGCGAGCCGGAGAACATCCTCGGCCATGCGCTCGCCCCATTGTCCGCGACGTTGCGTACTTGCAAGAGCTTCGCGCAAGTGGGCGGTCGTTGTTTGAAGGGTCTGCGTCGCTTTGGCGTTGTTTTGAAGTTGGGTATTGAGCGCACCAAGGGATTCCGCGCGATTCTTATCCACCTTTTGAAGAAGCGTATCGAGGGCGGAGAGCTTCGTATTCATTTCTGTAAGGCGAGCGTCAATGAGCTTCTTTTTGGATTCGAGCTGCTCGTCCCCGAGCGTGGTCTGTTCGCTGAGTTTCGTCTTGGCGAGTTTGAGGAAGTCGTCGGCGTTTTCGGAAAGGGCTTTTCGCGAAAGCGCCCCGAACTCCGCCTTGATCAGCTCGCGAAAAGCGGCTTCCTCGCGCGCGCGATCAGCCATCGCTTTTTCGTCGCTTTCGGCGGAGGCGCGTCGATCCTTGGCGCGCAGAACCAGCATCAGAATAGCGCCTGAGGCAACTCCTGCGATGGCGGTAATTGCGATTGTCAGCCCGTCACCGATGACCGAACTCCTTCCAACGCCAATTGTCGCGGAGGGCGGTTTCTTGGCAAACGTCCGAAAATGGCGATCCGTTTGAAAAAAAAATGAGGTTGTTTTGCTGGCTGCGTATCGTAGGCGGGGGGACTCTCGGACGTTACGTTTTGGGTGAATGACATGCAGAACCCTGCGTGCATAGGATAAAGTGGTCAGCCCGTCGGGGGATCGGTTGGGGGTCGGTCGGGGGTCGGTCGGGCGGATCTGCTGGAAGGGGGAATGAGGGCGATGAGAGAGAACTGGATATTGATTGCGGTCACGACGCTTGTCGGCGCTGTACTTCTCTCTGGTTGCGCCGCCCCACAGCGTACGGTAAGCCTTCCGAGGATGCCCGATTCGCACATCATATTCAACCCTGGCTTGAATACGCCAGTCGTTGCTGGTGCCGATCGGAACACCTGGCCAAGTATCCTGGCGTCCGATTCAAACAATCCAGAGTCGTTGTACCGCGAGACTATTTACGATCGGCAGGGGAATTCCTTCCGCGGCGACGATTACTATTTTCGTCGCATCGACTCGACCCGGATCCGTCGATCGGGACGTTAGGGTCGTCATTTTCGACGGGATACGTTCCGCCCGAGAAACTCATTTCACACTGTCGAATGCCAAGCATTCACAATTTGCTTGCGTGACGGAAGTCTTTACGCTACTATGACTTGTGTCGATTTTGCGTCCCCAGGATTGGTCATTTTTCTGGCGGGATGTGTGGCTCGACCTGGGCTGGTGTCGCTGCATTGGTCTATTCATAACTGATCGGGGCGTGTCGGTTGTTTGGGGCTGATTTTGCCTCCGCCCGCCGCCATCATACAACGGAGATTCTTCCCACAATGTCCACCGTCACGAAGAAAGAACTCATCGACCGGATCGCCGAGAGCGAGGGATGCAAGCGGGTTTTGGTCAAGCGGATCATCCAGAACTTCCTCGACTCGATCGTTGACGAGCTGAGTTCGGGCAACCGGTTAGAATTCCGCGATTTTGGCGTGTTTGAGAGCCGTATTCGAGCGTCGCGCGAGGCACAGAACCCCAAGACGATGGACAAAGTGTTCGTGCCCGCGAAGCGAACGGTGAAGTTCAAGGTCGGACGCGTGTTGAAAATGCGGCTGGATGCGTCGCCTCCTACGATCGATGAGGCGACGGGTCTTGCAATCGATCCCGGCGCTCAGCCCGATGGCAAAGCGTCTGCCGGCGGGTGATCCGAACTTTGAATGCGTCAAGTCTTTGTCGGTTCGGTTCCGGATACCGCTTGGACGTTGCCCTTTCCGTTCCGCTTGGCAAGGTAGAGCGCTTTGTCTGCGGCGGCGATTAGCTCAAGTCCGGTCTTACACTCCTTTTCGGTGATCGACGCGACCCCGGCGCTCATCGACACCATGTTGCCCTTTTCGAGGCTCTTGGCGTATTGCCCAAACATTTTGATCATCCGATCGGCGATCGCTGCTGCTTGCTGAGCGTCGGCGTCTGGGAGAAGGAGCAGGAATTCATCGCCGCCGTAGCGGATCGCGAA
>JAJRUK010000390.1 GCA_024277835.1 Planctomycetota bacterium
AGGCCTTGGTGAGTCAGGTCGAAAAGGAGCTGACCGGCCTCACGGCTGACGAGCTTGCGAACCTCCGTCCTCGCGTGAGGCTACGCGTTCGAATTACATTCGTAGACGGGACGTTCCAAACACTCGAGATGATCTCGGGAAGCCGCGACTTCGTCGATCCAACGTTCAATGCTGAGGCGGTTCCGGACTTGAACCAAAACGACTTGTCCAACGTCGTCGTCCAGTGCGACGTCGCCCAGGTCAGTCTAGAGCCTGGCTCGAATATTGAAGTGTTCATTCCGGTACGCCAACAAGGATACCAGCTTGTCGAAACCGAGGCGCAGGGAGGCACGTTGACCACGACCTTTCAACCCCGCCAGGCTTTCCTACCACAGTTTTGGCCGTTGGCCATCGACGACGTGGACGGTGACGGCAACATCGTCCTGCGTCGCAACGTCGATGCTCGCGACCAGTTGACACCAACAACAAACGTTGTCTGCGGATCCGTTGTGGCGATCAACATGACCGGGGTTCTTTCGGTCCCGTTCCAGATCAATGCGGACGAGCCAAGCTTCGACCAGGACGACGAGCAGACGGTCGCATCCATCGGCGGTCGTTACGAGTTCAGGGTAACGGTACGCTGAGAACTGACTAAACCGCGCGCGATGCGTGCTGGAGAACAAGCGGTGACTTTGATGAAACGACTTCATAGGCGATCGGGTCTTTCCCTACTTGCCCTCTCGGTGTTTGCGGCAAGCATCCCGGCGTGCGGCACAAGCTTCCTGAACCCCGCCTTCATCAACACGACGACAGGCGGACAATTCCCCGTCACCCCCGGACCCTCAGCCGCTTTTGTACTGGTGCGAGCGCTCAACGAGACCGGCGTGCAGGTTGAGTTCTTCATCACGATCGAACGCGAGGTTCTTCGACCAGACGACGACGGCAACTTCGTCCTCGACGACCAGGGGAACTTGCGGACCGAACCCGTTCGCGAAACCGCCCGCGTCCTGACCGGGGAGACCGGGCTTGCGACGGACATCGGCGTGTTGTTCCCTTGCGGAACGTCGCCGGTCACACTCGTCGGTCTCGGCGAAAACTTGCTCCCCACCGATCGCCATATCGCGGTCGGCGGCGGCGGGGCTGCTGGCGCGACGGGCGTGGGCGTCACCGTTGAAAACCTCAACCCGCTGTCTCTTGCGGCGTCAAACTTCAACTGCGGCGATACGATCATTTACCGAGCCTTTCGCAGTACGGGAACCCCTGGCGGCGTCTTGGTGTCGACGTTCCTCTTGCCCGGATCTGAGCAGCCCTTTGACTTCAACGGTCCGAGCACCTTTATTGAATACCAAGACCTCTTGGATTCTGCCGGCGGCGAAGTCGCCCCCTAAGACGACCGTTGTATCCCCACTATTCTGATCACGGAGGAGATTACATCCGATGTCGAATCGAATTCCATTCAGGCGGACACGCTTCGCCGTTCTCGCGCTGCTATCCACCGGAACCTTGTTTAGCGCTTGTACCGGACGTTTTAAAGACGCAACGGTCACCGCCGTTACAGACTTGATATTCACGGCGCTCGACCCAGGGGCAATCGCCTCCCTGTTGACCGGAAGCGACAGCGGCGCGCCGGGCGGAACGTAAGCCTCCGCTGGGTGACCGGCATCCTACCAGCCGACGCTGGCATACCCCAAATCAGCCGCACCTACGCGACTCGCGCTAATTCGCTATAATCGCCGCTTGGGCTGGCGCATGGTGATGCCATCGCAAATGCGGATGTCGAGGGCGGTGCGCGAATGCCCTGCGTGAGGAACTACGTGACAACAAAACCCATTCAACTATCCGCCCTTTCCATGGGCGAAAACGCAACAGTCGTCGAAATCACCGCCGGGGAAGCCGCAGCGAAACGCTTGGCAGACCTGGGCTTTGTGCGCGGCGGGCATGTCGAGATGTTGCGGACCGGACGGCCATGCCTCGTCCGGATCGGCACGGCCTGCATTGGACTCGGTCGTGAACTTCAAGAGGTCATCCTGATCAACCGCAACGACACGAACGGTCGTGCGAAGCGCCTCTCAGGCGAGACGACTTGATGGCAAGATCGCTACCAGTTCACACGCCGGCAACAACACGAGTCGTTGCGCTCGTAGGCAACCCGAACACGGGCAAGAGCACCATCTTCGCCGCGCTCACCGGCATGCGCCAACGCATCGGCAACTATCCCGGTATCACCGTCGAAAAACGAACCGGAACCGTAAGCGATCCTGAGCGGAACTTGCAACTGGAGATCCTTGACCTCCCTGGCACTTATAGCCTCTCCGTCCACGCCGACGATGAAGCCGTCGTCCTCGACGCCCTGCTGGGGACGCACGGAATGGGCCCTCGACCGGATGTCATTGTGGCCGTCGTGGATGCATCGAACCTGCGCCGGAATCTGTTCTTTACGACACAGGTTCTCGAACTCGGTCAACCGGTTGTCGTCGCACTGAATATGATCGACATCGCGGAGCGGGCGGGGATGAATATCGACGTGAGCGCGCTCGCCAAAGAACTGGGCGTTCCCGTCGTTCCGATTGTCGCAAGCAAAGGCAACGGAATCGACGGACTTCGCGACGCGATCGCGCAATCCACGACAAGTCAGCCATCCAGTCGCTGCCAATCCTTCCCCGACTGTGTGTGCGCCGAACTCGACGGTCTCTGCGCATCACTGGCCGCAAGTGGTGATGGAGAATCGGCAGTCTCTTCGCGGGCGGAAGCGATTCAAACATTGCTGTCCCCGGGCGGCTATCACGAAAGCAGACTGGTCGAACGATGTGGTCTGGGTCTTGCGGAAGAGCTGGCAGAGCGACGCGACCGAATCAGCGCCGCCGGCGAGTCCATCGTCGAAGTCGAAGCCCAGGTCCGCTACGCATGGATCGATCGCGTACTGCCCGGTGTCGTCTCGCATGTGAAGCGGTCGCACAAGTCCGGGTCAGAAATCGCCGACCGATTCCTCACCCATCGCGTCATTGGGCTAATCGTTTTCATTGTCCTGATGGGCGGATGTTTCCAGTCGATCTACGCCTGGACGACGCCACTGATGAACGGGATCGACGCTACGTTCGGCGTGCTGAGCGATGTCATCTCCGGCATCATGCCAACCGGCGCACTCCGAAGCTTGGTCGTCAACGGCATTTTGGCGGGGATTGGGTCGGTGCTGGTCTTCCTGCCGCAGATTCTCGTGCTGTTTTTCTTCCTCGCGATCCTCGAAGATTGTGGGTATATGGCTCGTGCGGCGTTTCTGCTGGACCGGTGGATGGCGCTGCTCGGCCTGAACGGAAAGTCGTTTTTTCCGTTACTGTCGTCCTTCGCGTGCGCCGTTCCGGGAATTCTCGCGACGCGGTCGATCGAGTCTCGGCGCGACCGCATGGTCACGATCATGATCGCACCGCTAATGAGTTGTAGCGCGCGCCTGCCGGTGTACGCCCTTCTTATCGCCGCGTTCGTCCCGCCAACGCAGCTGTTGGGCGGCGTCATTAGTCTTCAGGCGCTCACGCTTCTGGCGATGTATTCTGTGGGTGCAATCGTGGCCATCCCAATCGCGCTCCTGCTAAAAAAGACCATCCTCAAAGGCAAACCCCAGTCGTTTCTGCTCGAGCTTCCGACATACAAGTGGCCTTCGCCGCGCACGGTCTTCGTGCGCGTCTACGAGCAAGGGCGAGAGTTTTGCGTCACCGCTGGTACGATTATCTTCGCCGTGACAGTCGTCATCTGGGCATTGGGATACTATCCCAGACCAGCGTCCATCGCGGCCGATCATCAAACGCAGCGAGACGCGATCACCGCGCAGTTTCACGCATCGACAACCGCAAGCGACATGCCAACCGAACAGCACGACGAACTCCACGCCGCCTACGAAGAGCAAATCTCGCACATCGACCAGAGCGAAGCGGGTGCGTACTTGCGGCAGAGCATCCTCGGTCGCACGGGCAAGTTCTTTGAACCCATCGTTAGGCCACTCGGTTGGGACTGGCGCGTTGGAACCGGTGTCATCGCCGCATTTGCCGCGCGTGAGGTGCTCGTCGCGACCCTCGGTACGATTTACAATCTGGGGGACGATCAGGACGAAACGTCCGCCGGTCTGCGCGAACAGATGAAAGCAGCCACATGGGAAGACGGCACACCGGTGTTTAACCTCGCCGTCGCGCTCTCGATCATGGTCTTTTTTGCGTTATGCTGTCAGTGCGCCGCGACGCTCGCGGTGATTCAGCGCGAGACGCAATCGTGGCAGTGGCCCGTGCTTGCGTTCACTTATATGACGGGGCTTGCGTATGTCGCCGCCCTCGCAACGTATCAGATAACGATTCGCCTCACGTAGGATTATGCTATGGGTTTCCAAGACGTCATCGCCCTGTCCATCGTCGCAGTCGCTTGCTACTACGTCGCCAAATCCGTCTGGAAGCAGATGGGCGGTGGCTGCGGGTGCGACGCGTCCTGCAATAGCAAAGACGCGGTCGAACGAACCAGAATCAAAAAGACACCGCTCGTCACGCTGGAAACACCGCGCGATGCAACCTCCAGCGCGAAATCGACATCCGACGATTAACGCGGCCTGCACCAACCAACACTCACAAAGATTCACCAATACTCCCCCCGTCTTACCCGAAGCGAACCACCCCAACCCGCCTCGCGATACTGAAAACGCAGAATCTTTGGTCACCCGTGGAGTTTGAGTCCACGCGAACCCGATAATCGCAGCAGGGGGCCGCGACTCTCGGGAATCATGCTATGGGCCGAAACGCCACAACCGACATCAGCTGGGCACAAACAAGGCGCGATGCCGCGCGGCAGCGTCACGGGCCACGGTCTGGCTCTCGCGTCACGGTTGCATTTGGCTCTGACGGGGAAATTTCCGGTGGCGGAATGTCTACCATTCTTCTCGAAACAACGGACGCGACCGGCGAAGTCGCGGACTGGTTGGATGACACATGGTGGTCCAAGCTCTTCCAGCAATGCGCCCCCAACCCGCTCACAATCGAAATCGCGCCGACCTGCGTGGCGTTGACCCACCCGGTCGTCCTGCATCAACTTGAGATGGTCCGCCGTATCGTTGCCAACTGGCGAATCATCGGCGAGGGGTACGCCAACGATTTTCGTGGCGATGATGAGGTCGAACAACTCGCGACCGGCCCCTATCATGAGCTTCGGTTCCATGACGGCGGCAGAGCGGACGTAGTTGCGACTCCGCCATCCGAGACCAACACCGGGGCAGATGAGTTAATCGCCCGCATCCGCGCTCGAACGGACCGCACACCGTTCACAAGTCCAAACTTAGTGCGGCTCGCCGGACGAAACGCCTAACCGATCCCCCATTTCACACGACTCGCGTCGCGCCGCCGACGATGGTACGATGACTCCGATGTCGATGATCGTACAAAAATTCGGTGGAACAAGCCTCGAAAGCGCGGAGAAAATCCATCGCGCCGCGCGACGGGCGATACGTGCAAAACTCGGCGGACACCGCGTTGTCCTTGTCGTCTCCGCCATGGGGAAGTCCACCGACCAGCTTCTCACGCTCGCGTCAGCCGTCTGTCACGATCCCCCCAAGCGCGAGCTTGACGTGCTGCTGACAACGGGCGAGCAGGTTTCGATTGCGCTCGTGGCGATGGCGATTCATTCAGCCGGTCACGAAGCGATCAGCCTCACCGCAACACAACTGGGCCTCGTCACCGATAGCTCGCATATGCGTGCCCGCATTCAAAGAATCAGCCGCGAACGCATCGACCGCGAACTTGAAGAAGGGCGTATCGTCATCGTTGCGGGCTTCCAGGGAACTGACCCCGGCGGAGAGATTACCACACTCGGTCGCGGCGCATCGGACACGACAGCCGCGGCGCTCGCCGCTGTGCTCGGCGCGACGGTGTGCGAAATCTACACGGACGTTGACGGTGTTTACACATCTGACCCACGGATCGTCCCGCAGGCGACGAAAATTGACGAGCTTGCCTACGACGTCATGCTGGAGATGGCCGCGACCGGTGCGGGCGTGATGCACTCACGGGCGATCGAGTTTGGGAAAAAATTCCATGTACCTATTCATGTGCGAAGTTCGCTGACCGACGCGAAAGGAACGATGATCATGGCTGAGACTTCGGGGATGGAGGCGATTTCCGTTCAGGGCGTCACGCTCAAAGAAGACCTCGCGGTTATCTCGCTCAACGCAGTTCCGAACCACCGGGGCGTGGCTGCTCGAATTTTTGCGGAGATCGCTCGCAACCATGTGCTGGTCGACGACATTGTCCAGAACATCTACGACCACGGCAAACTCGCCAACCTGGGCTTTTCGACCAATGCATCGGACGCCGCCGAAGCGAAGACCGTCTGCGAGAAAATCGCGACGGAACTCGGCATCGGAAGCGTCGAGGTGGACGAAGGCGTTTGCAAAATCAGCGCGGTGGGGATCGGGATGCGCACGCACTCCGGGATCGCCTCGACGATGTTTGAAGCATTGTCAAAAGCCGACATTAACATCGAAAATATTTCCACCAGCGAAATCGTGATTAGTTGTATCGTTCGACAGGACGATGGCCCCGAGGCGCTTCGACGCCTTCACACCGCCTTCGGCCTCGATGCCAAGAGTAATGGTGGCGAGGGGGCATAATGAGCTTCCGCCGAAAACGAAGCCCTCTCCCCCCAACGATCACAATGTCAAACCGCTGGCGAAAGCATTGGCCAACGACGCTCGTCCTGACGCTCATCGCCTTCGCCGTTGTCTGTGATCGCGCAGATCGTTTTCAAACATCCAGACAGTCCCCCACCGCTTCGACCGGAACAGATAGGCCGCGCTACCACGACAAGACTTTTCGTGTCGTGAAAGTCGTTGATGGCGACACACTGGACATCGACATCCCGGATACGGATCGTGCGACAACGCGCATCCGTCTTTGGGGTGTGGATACGCCCGAAGTCCAGGGAAGCCCAGCCGGGGAAATGTACTTCGGTCCCGAGGCGTCGAAATTCGCGAAGGAAACGCTCACGGGCACAAGCGTTCGCATTGTTCTCGCGCCCAACAAGACGCGCGGCAAGTACGGACGGCTACTCGCGTACGTCATGCTCGAACGAAGCAATGAGATGTTCAACGAACTTCTCTTGCAGAAGGGCCTCGCGTATGCGGATCGAAGATTCCCGCACGCCTACCGAGAGCAATTCCAGGCGATCGAAAAACGCGCCCGCCGCAACGGGGCAGGTCTATGGGCAAACGTCACGATCGACCAGATGCCGAAGTGGCGACAGCGGTTCGAGAAGAAACCGTAACGATCGTCGCCAGATTCGCATCGTCTCGACATCGCAACACGAAAAGCTTACTTCCCCTGCGCCTCCACCTCGTCGAGATATTTCTGAAAGTCGCCCATGTTGTAAGAAATGAAACAAAACGCATGGTGCAGCGTGAGGTATTCAATATCCGTCTTGTCGTCCTCCGCCTCATGACGAAGCTCGTTAAGCTTGGCTAAAATCGGTTCCGCTTTCATGTGCTCTCCTATCTAAGTGAGCCGCGCATGATACGGTCCCGGCAGCAGTGGGCAAGACGCAACCGAACCTCGACTGCTCCCGCGCAATTCTAAACCGCTGCGTGCGAGGCGGCGGGGGATGTGACGCGGTCGATGAGGCGGATGAGCGCACCGACGTCAAACGGCTTGGCGAGAAAACCGGCGAATCCTAGTTCCAACAAAGCGTGGCCTTCGGTTTCGCTCAAACCGGTCGAGATCCCGATAAGCGCCGTCGCTTCGAGGTCCGCATTGGATCGAAAAAACTGCGTCATGCTCTCGGGGGTGACATCGGTGAGCGAAATATCCACGATCACCGCATGCGGTTTCGATTCCGCAGCGGCAGCACCCGCCTCCAACGCGGTCGTGCAAACAAAGACGTCATACCGACCCTCGGCAACGAGCGCCGCCTGGAGCAACTCGGCAAAATCGCGGTCCGCATCGAGAACGAGGATACGCTGATCGCCCGCGTCGAGTCCGTTGAGTGGCATCCCGTTGGCACGCATGAAGCGCACGAGCTGAGCAACAGGAATGCGGCGATCCTTGCTGCCCGGAATGCGATACCCGCGAAGTTCACCCGAGTCGAACCACTTCGAAACCGTCCGAGGGGCAACGCTGCAAAGACGGGCGACATCACCCGTTGTCAATACCTTTTTCTGATCATCCATTCTGTTTGCCCCCTAATCCAATGACACCCGACCCGCGTAGGAAAACCCGCGCAAGTTCATCGGCGGGAGAGCAGAAGAACTGGATCAAACAGAACAATCGCGCAGAACGTTACGAGCGAACGTCCGGTAAGGGGAACAACGCTAATGCGATAGACGCGAGCCTACTTGGAAGGCAAGGTCAGAACCTGACCCACTTTGAGACGAGCCGGATCGTTGCCAACGAGTTTCTTATTGGCCTCGAATAGCTCGTTCCACCGGGAAGCGTCGCCCAATTGCTCTTTGGCGATCTTGTAGAAACTGTCGCCCGGTCGAACCGTATAGGTTCTCGCTTTCGCAGATGGCGTGCGGGTCTGCTTCACGTTCCTGGCGACCGGCGTTGTCGTAGCGGTTGCCTGCGTGGAGAGCGCCGGGACGCGAATCGTCACACCGACCTGCATCTTCGCAGGGTCAACGCCGGGATTCGCCTTCATCAAAAAGTCGACATACTTGGCCGAGCCATAGTACGACTTTGCGAGCGTTGCAAACGTATCGCCAGGCTGAACGCGGTGGAGATCGACGGCTGGCTCGTTCTTAGGCGCGACCCTCTTGCGAGTCGATGCAAGCAACCCCGGAGGCGTCGGCGTACCCGGCTTTTCGGTCAACTTGCTCGCCATACGATCCGGTCCGGTCGTCTTTCTCACGTTCTTCAGCTTGGGAGTCTTAAGAGCAGCGTTCTTGCGAGCGTTTGCAGCTTGAAGCGAGTTGCGAGCGGCAGAATTGCTCGGCTGGGCTTTTTTCCCGCGGGCTGTCCGGGCGGACTCGCCGAGTGAAGCACCAGAGACGGGCAGATTTCGTTTCTTCGTCGCCCCGCCGACATGGCGCGTCGATTTCTTGGGAACAGTTCGCCGCTGAGTCGGGGTCTTCGCTTTCGTCCTGGGGTTGTTGCGAACCGTTTTGTTGCTGGTCGCCGCGGTCGGCGACTTCTTTCGACCCGTCGCCTTGCTGGGATTGCTCGCGAGTTTGGTGGGGACTGTCTTCTCGCCAGCCGGTTTGACCTCGCCGGTCAGAGGAATCGCTTCAGCGCCGCCGCGCGGGTAAACGAAATACCCCCCGAGCGTGAGCACGATCAACATCGAGAAAAAAACGCCGAGCTTCACATCCGTGCGCATCGCAACCTCCCTGGACGGTTCAACCGTCTTGCCTGGGCGTTCAAATCAGTTCGGCGGCAAAGAACACTCGAAACCATCGTTCGTTAGCGAAAGAGAATCGCCAGACGCGATCACCGCACCCCTTCGATCGCTCCATGCAACAACAAACTTCACCGCATCGTCCGAAGTGTAAACCATGGCGCGCGCAGGGTCAAGGAATAAGCAGCGCACATGTGCGACTTCTTGGACGCTGTGAGTTTCGCAAAGCGACCACTGCGCCCGAGCGCAAAAAAGCAGCGCCGCCCCGCAAAGAGGCGACGCCGCATTGAAGTTCCGCAGAGTCACAATACCGCTCTCGCGGCCACACCCGGCCTACGCCGCCTGCAAGTTACCCCCGGGCGTATCCGTACCGCCAATGCGCATCCACTGGCGAATCAGAATTGCACCGACAATCACAAGGATCACGATCCGCGCGATGCCGTCGACAGCACCCGCAATCAGCCCGAATGAACCGATCGCAACGACCGCCAAGAAGACCCGCGACAACAGCTTGGGTTGATAGACCAACGGCGACGCAATCGCGATCGTGCTGTAGGTACCGGTCACGATGCCGATCATCAGCGCGAAACTAAACGCATGAACGCCCCGCCCACCAAACACGTAGAGCACAAACACAACGAAGAACGACGTCAGCGACGTCAGCAACGTCCTCGCCATTGACTGGTTGATACTCTTATTGATGAGATTCGCGTTGAGCGCTCCGACCTTGCCTCGGTTCTCGCGAACGCGGTCCAGGATGACGATCGTATCGTTCATGCTATACCCGATGACCGTCAAGATCGCCGCCACGAGCGACAGATCGACCTTGAAATCCTCAAGCATCAACATCTTGCCGAACCACGTGTTGAAGATGTAGTGGCTAATCCCCAGAAGTCCCAGCGTAATCACCACGTCGTGAACCAGGGCAACAATGACCGCAAAACCGAAGTCCTTGTTACCAAACCGCACCCAGATATAGAACGCGATCGCCGTAAGCGCCAAGATCATCGCGAACAAGGCCTTGTTGCGAGCTTGCCCGGCGACTTGCGGTGCGAACTGGATCACCTTGGACAGCGACTTCTCCGAACCCAGCGCCGCCTCGACCTGAGCGAGCACGCTTCCCGCGACGACCTCGCCCCACTGAAGCTCGTCCTCATCGTAAAGCAGTGATTCATCAACAGCACACACGGCGAAGCGCTTGTAGCCCTTCGTACCGTCGGCGCTGACGACCTCGTCGCCCAGCGGGAAGACTTCCATCTCGCGCGAGCGGAACTGCTCGAACTCGGGTTGCAGACCGACCTCGCGGATGCGAGCACGAACGGTCTCGACGCTGACCGCCTGTTCCGATTCGTCGAGTTGAACATCGATCGCCACACCGCCGCGGAAGTCAAGAATGCTCGTCTGAGCAGACGTCTCCAGCACGTCGGCGAGGTAACGATCTTCGTTTTCAATCACGAAGTAAGGCTCGCGTGTGACAAGGTCGTCCACCTTGGCGGCGAAGTGGAGCGAACGCTCGACCGACAGCTTGCCACCCAACACCGCGAGAATCGCAGCCTGGACCAAGGGTCGATCGGTTTCCACCGTCACAACTTCAAACGAAGCGGGAGCATCATCAGACGCGCCAATCTCTCCAACGCTCTGAATGCGAGCACTGCGAAGTCGCTGCGAAGCGTCCACCACATGGTCCACCGCCTCCGTAACCTTCTGTTGGAAATCATCCGGTCCCGCGACGGCAGACTTGCACACAAACGTAGCAGTCTCACCCTCGGCGCTAGCGCCGCCTTTCTCAAGGACAGGCTCAATCGTGGACTGTAGAAGCACCGTAATGTCGCCGCCGCTTAACCCGTCCGCGGTAACCGTAAACACCTGAGACGAGTCTCCAACCGCCGACGCGACCTTCGCGTTCTTGAGAGACGCCGCCGCATCGCGCAACCAATTCACCGAAGAGACGTCGTCCGCACCATCGCCCGTGATCGCGTGACGCACGTCTTCATCCGACATCTCAACGCCTTTTTTCAGGTCGATCTGAACGCTCGTACCGCCAAGGAACTCGATGCCAAACAGCGCTTCCGGGTTCGTCGTAGCGGTGTAGATGAAGCTCCCACCACCAAGCAAGCAAACCACGATCGAAATGGGCATGAACGTCTTTCGCAGACCAACCCAGTCCACCGACGGAACACCGATCAGCGATCGCATCGAGAAATCCTTAAGCAAACCCTTCGCGATGAGTGTATTAAACACCAACCGCGTACAGAACAGCGCGGTGAACATACTCGTCGCCAAACCCAGACCAAGCGTCAATGCAAAACCCTTGACCTCCTCGGTCGCGATCGATCCGAGAATGACGCAGGTAATAAGTGTCGTCAGGTTCGAGTCGACGATCGCGCTGAGCGCCTTATCATAACCAAGATTCAACGCCTTTTTGAAAGGAAGCCCTCTCGCCCTTTCTTCTCGAATACGCTCGAAAATCAGCACATTAGCGTCGATGGCCATACCCACCGTCAGGATCAGACCCGCAATACCCGGCAGCGTAAACGTCGCCTCCATCAGCGCCATCGCAGCAAGCACGAAGAGCACGTTCAGCGCCAGCGCGACATCCGCCATACCACCAGCCGCGATCCCGTAGTAGAAGAAGACAAACGCAGCAACGAGAATCGCCGCCCACATCGCCGCCTGAAGTCCGTGGCGACGATTGGTCTCGCCAAGGGTCGGACCGATCGTCTGCTCACGAAGAGGCGTCTCTTTCAGACGCGCAGGAAGCGAACCCGCTTCGAGACTACTCACCAGGTTTAGAACGCGCTCGGACGTAAACCCGCCGCTGATCTGACACCGATCGGTAATACGCTCATTGATATTCGCGTGAGACACGGCCACACCGTCAAGCAAGATACAAAGCTGTCGATTGACGTTGCTACCGGTCAGCTCGCCAAACAACCGCCCACCGCGACCGTCGAGTTGAAACGACACGACGTTTTCACCGGTCATGAAGTTCCGGTCCGGATACGCGCGTTTCAGCTCCCACTTCTTCGTCTTACCTGCGGATTGCAGCAGACCAAACTCGGGGTCGTTGTGCATCAGGACGTAATAACGCCCGGCATAGCGATCCATGATCGGCATACCGGGAAGGTCTTTGCGTTCCTCAAACTGGGCCATGTCATCGGAGTTCGTGAATTTCAGCACATCTTCAACCGCGAACCAGCGGTATTTATCGCCCGGTCGTGGGCGTGGACCGTATCGCGCAAGCTGGGTCGTGTAGCGACTGATTGGCTGACGGAGTTGCGCATTGCTCGGGTGCCCCGTCATGTCTGGGGCTGACGAATCGCGGTCCGCAAGAATACGAAACTCAAGAACCCCCGCACCGCGAAGACGACGCTTCAGGTCAGACGGGTCCTCGATCTCCGCCTTGTCCGCCGCCCAAAGATCATACGCCGCGACAGACTTGCTAAGCAGTTTCGCACTGGTGTCCTGTTTTGCTCCGGCGTCATACGACGGGAATTCAGCCCGAAGCTTATCAAGCTCAGTATCACGGGCCTTCCCAGCAGGTAGTGCAAGAATATCACTCAAACGCATCACTGGCATGCTCGTAGCGAGCACGGCCTCCATCGCTTCCTCGTACGCTTCGGACGCTGCATCAAGCTGTTCGCCATCATCGCTATCGCGAGCCGCCGCCAGTGCGTCATACTTTTCAGCAACGGCGTCGAGCAATTCCTTTCGCCCTTCGACACCACGAACCAGTGAAGAAATCGCCCCGCCGCGAGCCTCAGCCGACGCATTCAGCGCCCGCTCGATCTCGCGTCGCTTGACGTTGAGGCTTTCCAGCTTGTCGAGCGTTGCGTTGTACGCTTCGCGCCTCGCGTGTGCCTCTTTCGGTGGGCGCGGCATGCGAATCTCAAGTCGCGTCGTACCAACAGGACGCCACTCGAGGTTCATCGTTCCTTTCGGGTCAACGCGTTCCCGAAGGATTTTCATGACACGTTCGGACAGGTCCGACTGTTCGTCCGCATCAAGACCGGTCGTGTCGATTTCGTACAAGAGACTCGTACCACCGACAAGGTCGATTCCGCCCTTGAGCTTTTCGCTCGGTGGGTACAGGATCGTGATGGAAAGGACCACCATACCGATGATCAGTAGCCACTTGAATGTTCTGTTTGGATCGTTCACTCTCTGTTATCTCCACTTAAACAGGCTGCGCCTCGCGCCGCCGATGTCACCCTGCAAGGCAGGGACTGTATTACGTTTCGTTCATCAAAACCGCAGCACCGGCGAAAAACACCGCGCGCGATAACTAATCTGTAACTCTATTTCGGGAAAGGAAAACCAAAGGTGCAGATTAACTGGAAGATGGAGGGGCGTGCGGCTGAACGTGTCGCGCGAGGGTCGTCAAAGACGCCGCGTCACAACGTGACATCGCCACAACCCGATCAAGACGGCTAAACGGTCGCGGGACCGAAAGCGACTGCCCGTGCCAAAGTCCAACCGGAAGCGACCGACTCTGGACCGGAGAAAACGTGCGAAAAGCCCGCCAGGAATAGTCGATCGGAGCGGAGGTCAGCAGTTGCATCCGCATCACCGGTGTCCCGGTTGCGGGCGCGTCGTCGATCGGAGGGGAGTCCTCTGCTCCATCGTCTTCCGTAGCGTCAGCCTCGTCGCCATCCATAATATCCTGCGATACCACAGCAGGGACGCAGGGGTACGTAAGCGGATACCCGTTCAAGACGGCTGGCGGGACAAGCGCAAGCAACATAATTGTCACAATCCGACGACTCATGATCGGGGGATTATAGCTCCGCCGCCGATCAGTACAATCGCCCATAAACAGCCGACTTCAACGTCCGAATAAGAGTCCAAGCCCTAACCAAAGTGCCCCGTCTGCGAGCTTGCCCAGACGCCGCGACGCGATCGCAGCCTGTTCTTCCACGCTTGCTTTCCCCCGCGCAGGATCGGCAGTCATAAATCGTATGTTTGACAAAGATTTTCGTGGAATTGCTGAATTCGCGTCGTATAATGGTTAGCTGTTGAGAAAACGTTAACGAACTGGCGAGCTGAAGAAGGAATGCGCGTGGAACGAGGACAGACAAAACAACGAGTCGAAGAGTTGCTATTTTGCCTCTATAATAAGGCTATTCACCCGGAACTTTTCGACATCCGAAAGGTCAAACGGCTGAACCTCAGTCGCTATCAGGCGGAGCTTTGGGTATGCGGTCTTTCGCATGTCATTACGGTCCGATCCGGTAACGACATCGTCACTGAGCTGGTCACCGAGGAGAACGGGCTTCTTCCTCGAACGGGTCTTGCGTCGTCGTTCCGCTTCCGTGGCGAGCGCGACCACGCCCACGCCTTCACGGATGACTTCAAATATATCCTCTCGACCCAGGTCGAGCGGATGACGCCGCAGCTCTATCCGGCGACGCATCGCGATTACGTGCATTATGCTCAGAATCGCGGGATTTACGTCCAGTTTGACGAGTGGGAAGTTGACGGACTGGCGCCCTTCTCATTCTTGGACTTCGACGCGCGTGACCACGAGCTTCATATTCACGCGTTTCATGCGTTCCCCGAGGAGATGACGCTCCTCAAGACCCAGTCGATCTTTGAAGTCGGCAAGCCCATGATCCCGCTTAGCTAAACCTAAGCGAATCGCTCACGAAAACACACGACGGCACGATCGACCGATAACTGGTCGATCGTGCCGTTTTTTTTTGAGCCGATCCCAGAATTGTGTGGCACCGGTTTGTAACCGGTGCGATACCTCCTGCTTCTGCCTCCAGCACCGGTTGCAAACCGGTGCCACACGGAAAAACTTCGTTTTTCGACGGGATGCCAGCAAACGCCGCCCCGCCTGGTATTGACCCCTCGCGACCGCCGATCCGATAGAACCCCTATGGACGAAGCGTCCAAAGGGCGAGACATCGATGAAACACAATCCATCACCAGATCAAAACTCGGACATGACTCGGCGCGGATTCCTTGCGACAGCCGCCGCCGCTGCAGTACCAAGTACGCTTGCGATTGGAGCACAGGGCGAGGAAGCGCCCGCGCTACGCGTCCCGCCCGGTACGCAGCCTTCGCGCGTGGTCAAGATGGCCGCACGAGAGCTTATCCAGAACGGAGCCGTGCATCGTCCGCTGCTGCGTGAGATGGTCCGCAAGGTCGTGACCACGCTTGCGCGAACCAGAGTCGAGCGCGACGCTTGGCACTCTTTCCTCGGTGCGGACGACGTCATCGGGCTGAAGTTTAACCGATCCGCCCAGGCAACGCTCGCCACGACCGAAGCGATGGCCGAGACGCTCATTCAGTCGATCGTCGAAGCAGGATTCTCGCCCAAACAAATCGTTTGCATTGAAGAACCTGCAGGGCTTGCGCAGCGAAACGGAACGACGCCGGCAGTTCTCGGCTATTCACCGACCGAAACGAAGTTTGCCAGCGGAGCCGACCAGCTCGCGCTCGTTCTCAACCAGGTCGATGCGATCATCAACGTACCGTTCCTCAAGACGCACAACATCGCCGGAATGACCTGTTCACTCAAAAACCTCTCTCATGCGATGGTCAAGCACCCGGCGCGGTTCCATGCGAACCGGTGTTCTCCGTACATTTCGGACATCGTGAACCTGCCCGCCATCCGGAAAAAGCTCCGGCTCCACATCGTCGATGCGTTACGCGTCGTCTACGACGGTGGCCCCGAAGCATCTTCCGGCGCGATTACCAACCACGGGATGATTCTCGCCTCAACAGACCCGGTCTCCATCGATACGATCGGGCTGGAAGTGCTCAACGATGCTCGGAAGTACGCCGGTCTACATGGGGTCGCCCGAAACGCCGCTGAACTCCCGTACCTGAAATCAGGCCACGAGGCCGGTCTAGGCATCGCCGCCAGATATGCGATCGACGTGGTTCAGCCTGCTCTTTGACCTGCAAGCCATCAGTCATCAGCTTAATCTTTTGCCAACAATAGCTTTACGGTAGATCGTACAATTCGTAACACGATTCATACATGATCTGATAATCTCCTTGACAGACCCCCAACGTCCGAGTACACTTTATTACGGTGAATATGCAGGGAGTCTCTCGGGATCCATGCCTGCCGATTTTGGTGGGCGAAATAATACGATATTATATCCAATACGATCCGGTTGATTTTCAGTTTTTGAAGTTGCTATCCTAAGCTAAGTCCTTCCCAGAACCCCCAACTCACCACGATTGGTTGCCGCTGCGCGGTTGTCTATTTTGAAAACCGGCGATGCGGCGCGGATTACGCGGAAAAAATGGTTCGACCTATGCCCGAGGCCCGGCTAGTCCTTTTGTGGGCGTGCGCCCCTATGCCGAATGGTCTCGGTGGCGGTTTGTCGTTATTTCGTTATTTCGTTATTCTTTCAATCGGATTTTGGTGACTTACAGGAGTCTTTTTTCGGCATTCGTACAATCGACTGCGACGACGACGTGAAACGGAGCCAGCTTTGATGGGCGCACGCAAGCTGGTGTATGTGGATCGCACTGTGACGGGTGGGATACCCGTTGTGTTCACGCTGGCGAGTTACACGACTCGTTCACGGTGAGGCGGACGCAGTAGACAACGAACATGCAGAGGAGCTACGAACATGAGGAAGAAATTTAGAGGATTTACGCTGATCGAGCTGCTGGTCGTTATTGCGATCATCGCGCTGCTGATCTCCATTCTGCTTCCGAGCCTTTCCAGGGCTCGTGAGCTGAGCAAGCGTCTGGTGTGTGGATCGAACACGAAGGGTATTGGTACTTCGTGCAAGATTTACGCCAACGACAACAACGAGCGCTGGCCAGTGCCTCCGTTTGAGGCGTCCGCGACCAGGGGAACAAGCGGTACGGGCATCATCTACACCAACCCAGGCACCGAGCCAGCTGGCGTTGGATATGTGCGAAACTTCCCCTCCACGTCGGCAAGCGCGACAAACCGCGCGGACGGTTCGCTCTCACTCTCGGTGACCAGAGCATTCTGGATGCTCGTTCGTTCGGGCGATGTCACTGTCAAGCAGTTTATCTGCCCGAGCAGTGGTGACCAGCCAGACCCAACGGACAACCTTGACGTCTACTATGACTTTACGTCAATCGAGAACGTCAGCTACGGTTACCAAGTACCGTGGGGTCCGCGTGATACGGTCCCTCGCGAAGGTATGGATAATAGGGCTGCCATGGTCGCCGACCGTGGCCCCTTCTCAAGCAACTGCAATACCCCCGACTGGCTTGACCCGGCGGGCATTGAGTTGACGCAGAAGTCCAGTCCGAAAGACTGGCGCAGGTTCAACTCCACCAACCACGGTGGCAACGGCAACGGAGAAGGTCAAAACGTCTTGTTCGCGGATGGTCACTCGTCGTTCGAGAAGAAGCCGATCGTCGGCATCGACAGCGACAATATCTATACGCTTCAGACACCTGACTGGAGCCTGCTGCGGACAAACCTGATCCACGGCGAACCTCCGTGTAATGCTGGTGTCACCAACCCGTACCCGGGTCAGCAAGCGCTGCCGGGTCGCGCGTGGACATCAACCGACTCGATGATTTGGCCGTAGGGTCTTTGGCTATATCTCGGAATGTTTGCAGGGCGGCGGGTCAAACCCGCCGCCCTTTTTCTTTTCAAAAAGCGCAGCGAGAACCTGCCTAGCAGGCTGTTGAAAAAGTGTGGCACCGGTTTGTAACCGGTGCGATTTCTCCTGTTGCGGGGTCTAGCACCGGTTACAAACCGGTGCCACATAGAAAAACTTCGTTTTTCAACAGACTGCTA
>JAJRUK010000391.1 GCA_024277835.1 Planctomycetota bacterium
ACATCGCCAACAAAGACCGGCTCGTGAAACTCCACTTCGTTGAACGAAATCGTGACGTAGCGTTTGTGCTGCTGCCTGACCGCTTCCACATACGCAGCCTGGTCGATGAGCGACAAGATCACGCCACCGAAGATGGTCCCCTCGGCGTTGGTATCGCGGGGCATCATCACGACGCGGATCGACGGTTCGCCCGAAGGCGGTGTCAGCGATTGCTTCTCGGCCATCTGTTTATCCTTTTATCCAGCGACGCGCTACGCCTTTACAGGAACCCCGCTCGGTGGCACTGCCACCGATGCTGTAAGGTCGCCGCCGTCTGTCTTGATCGTTACGCTTGTACCCGGGTCGCTCGCGGCTGTCTTGACGTAGCCAAGCGCGATCGGATGCCCGGTCGCGAGACTCTGCGCAGCGCTGGTGATCGTCCCCACGTTAGCGCCGTCATGCACAATCGCGCTGCCGGGATTCGGAATTGACTCTCCGACAATATCGAGCTGAACAAGTCGGCGTGCTAGCTTGTCGCGCGTTCGCATTCGCTCGATGATCTCTTGACCCAGGTAGCATCCTTTTTGAAAACTGACCGCCCGATCGAACTGCATCGTCTCAGCCGGGAGGTACTCGCTTGTAATCTCTACGCCAGACCACGGAATACCCGCTTCGATACGTCGAAGTTGAACCGCATCAGTCCCGGTGGGTTTTGCGCGAAACGAGCCATCAGGATCAACCATCTTTGTCCAAACGTCGATCGCAGATTCTGTGGGGACATGCAAATCGAAACCGGGCTGACCGGCGAAGTTGTTTCGAACGAGAAGGCATGTGACACCGCAAGCATCGACCTCGACGCTGTTGATATCCGCCATCGCCGTCATCTGCGACGCACCAAGCGCTGTCGCGACGTCACTCGCGCGATCGCCGGAAATTCCGAAAACGACCAGCTCGCCAGATCGGTCGCAGAGCGCGACGTCTTCCATAATGATGTACTTGTCAAAATGCGCGATCGCGTCTTTGAAGAAACAGCGGTCGATATCGAGGCGAAGCACATCGGGTCGAACAATAACGTTCAGGTCAAAGAGAATCCGCCCCTGCACATTGGTCGCAAACGAATAGTTCCCGTCGCCCGGTCCGAGCGTCTTGACGACGTTGGTCGTAAGATTGTGAAGCCAAGTCGCACGATCCGCTCCGCTGACTTCAACAATCGCCCGGTCGGCGCGATGAACGATCGCGGGGCCTGTTGCAAGCGCAGCGTATTCGGGGGCGACGTCGCCGTACCGCAAAACGATTCCGCCGTCGCCGCAAGTCCCACCTTTGTCAGCAGCGAACTGTTGCATGTAGCTAGCCCAAGTCGTCACAATCCATTTCTCCTTTGAGTCCTGAGTCCGAGCCGTGAAATCGCTGCCCGAAAAATCTCAGAATAGCGCCGGACGGCGATCCGTACAAGCAAAGGCCCGACCCAGCGTCGCCCTAGGATACGAAAAATGCGTTCTCGCTTTACGATTTGAGCGTAAATCGCATTTTTCAGCAATTTCCTACATGTTTCAGCCCAGACAAGCCGTTGAAATAGTACCAATTTAGTGCTATATACTATAGGACTGGTTTTCGGGCAAGCCGAGACCCGGTTGAAGGTGAAGAAAATGCTGGCGCTGACGAAGAAAACGGATTACGCCTTGCTCGCACTGTCGTATCTCGCGCGAACGCGCGGGGCGTTGATTAGTGCGCGCGAGATTGCACGTTTGTCGCGTATTTCGCTTCCGGTGCTTACGAATATCTTGAAGACGTTGGTGCAGTCGGGAATTACGGTGAGTGAGCGCGGGGCGAGCGGTGGCTATCGACTCGCACGCGGAACGGACGAAATCACGCTGGAATCGATCATCTCCGCGATCGAGGGGCCTCTTCGGTTTGTGCAGTGTACGGTGGACCCTTCAGTCAAGGAATCTTCGGGATGCGAATTGGCAGATCACTGTCCGATTCGATACCCGGCGCAGCGAATCAATGTTCGGTTGCGAGAGTTTTTGGAAAGCGTCACGCTGGGCGAAGTTATCGGCGACTATGCAGAACGCATCAGCGTAAACGTTGAAGGTTGCGGCGAGCACTCACAAGAGGCTGTCGCAGCGATGAAGGAGTAAGACAACGATGGGTATGGTTTATCTGGACAATAACGCGACGACGCCGCTCGATCCGCGAGTGCTCGACGCGATGCTGCCTTTCCTCAAAGGCGAGTTTGGCAACGCTGCGAGTCGCAGTCATCAGTTTGGCTGGACGGCAGAGGAAGCTGTTGAAAAAGCACGCAAACAGGTGGCAGCCGTTCTTTCTGCGAACTCGAAAGAGATCGTGTGGACGAGCGGTTCGACTGAGGGAAACAACCTCGCGATTTTGGGCGCTGCACGAATGTACGCAGAGAAGGGCAAGCACATTATTACTTGCCGGATCGAGCACAAGGCCGTCATCGACCCCTGCAAATACCTCGAAACGCAGGGGTATGAGGTCACGTGGCTTGACCCGGACGGAAAAGGTCGCGTTAGCGCCGATCAGGTTCGCAGCGCGATTCGCGACGATACGATTCTCGTTTCGCTGATGTTCGCGAATAACGAGATCGGTACGATTCATCCGATCACCGAGATCGGTGCGGTTTGCAAGGAGCACGGCGTTCTTTTCCACACGGATGCGACGCAGGCGTTTGGTAAGATTCCGATCGACGTGAACGAGATGGGAATCGACATCCTCTCGTTGTCCGCCCACAAAATTTATGGTCCCAAAGGCGTCGGGGCGCTTTTCGTTCGGCGAAAAAAACCTCGTGTGCGACTTGTTCCGATTATTCATGGCGGTGGCCACGAACGCGGGATGCGTAGCGGGACGCTGAACGTTCCGGGGATCGTTGGATGCGGTGAAGCGGCCGAGATTGCGATGAACGAGATGCCCACCGAAAGCGTTCGCATCCGCAAGCTCGGCGAGAAGCTTTGGAACGGGTTCAACAGCCAACTGACGGAGATTTTTCTCAACGGCGACCCGGACCACTGCCTGCCCAATACGGTCAACGTGAGTTTTCTGTATGTCGAAGGCGAAAGTTTGATGATGGGCTTTAGTGACCTTGCTGTGAGTAGCGGTAGCGCTTGTACGAGTGCGTCCTTAGAGCCAAGCTATGTTCTTAAAGGACTCGGACTCGGCGACGACATCGCTCATAGCTCGATACGGTTTTCTCTGGGTCGGTTTACGACCGAAGCCGAGATCGACCAGGCGATCGAGCAGGTCGTCAAAGCAGTGAACCATTTACGAGACCTTAGCCCGCTCTATGAAATGGCGCAGGCGGGGATCGATCTATCGAAAGTGGAGTGGCAACACCACTAAGAAACAATAAACTCACCGCAAGACACGAACAGGGTCTTGCGGAAACCTGAAGGAGAGACACCGATGGCTTATAGCGACAAAGTCGTAGACCACTACGAAAACCCGAGAAATGTAGGGACGCTCGACGCCGACGCGAAGAACGTCGGGACGGGGATCGTGGGTGCGCCGGAGTGTGGCGATGTGATGCGCCTGCAAATCGAGGTGGACGACAAAGATCGAATCGTCGACGCTAAGTTCAAGACGTTTGGTTGTGGTAGCGCGATTGCGAGCAGCTCGCTGGCAACGGAATGGATCAAGGGCCGCACGATCGACGAAGCTCTGGCGCTCAAGAACACAGAGATCGTTACGGAGCTTGCACTACCGCCGGTGAAGATTCACTGCAGCGTGCTTGCCGAGGACGCCGTTCGGGCGGCGATCGCGGATGTGAAGAAAAAACGCGAGGACACTGCCTCGCTTGAAACGGGTGCTGCCGCGGCTGGTGCCGCCAGCTCGATGACATAAAGTCGCCGGATAACGGCAAAGGTAAACGAGTCAGAAAGTCTTATTGATAGACCGGAGTAAGCAACAATGGTTACACTGACAGAACTCGCCGCTCGCGAGGTCAACAACATTATCGAACAACAGAACAAGTCTGCCAAGGACACGGACGAGTCGCCGGCGAAGATGTACCTGCGCGTTGGCGTCAAGGGCGGCGGCTGCAGCGGGTTTAGCTACTCGCTCGACCTTTCGGAAACCAAGACCGAAAACGACGAAGTCTGGACGCAGCACGGGATCGACGTGGTGTGCGACCCGAAGAGCATGCTGTACCTCGACGGGACGACGGTCGACTTCAAGGATGAGTTGATGGGTCGCGGGTTTGTGTTTACGAATCCCAACGCGACCAGTTCTTGCGGTTGCGGGTCCAGCTTCTCGACGTAAGACGCGGCGGAAGCGCATGAGCATTGAACACTCAAGCGGCGAGGACAACCCCCCTCGATCCCCCCTTAGTAAAGGGGGGACGGAAGAACAATCCGCTAAGGATGTCCGTTACTTGCGACCCACTCCGCGACAGGAACATGTGATGGATGAACGGGCGATATCGCTGCCGGTGAAGTGTCTTAGTTGCAATGAGCAACTGACGACGCCGATCGTGTGCGATGGTTGCCATACGCTTTATCCGGTCCCGCAATCTGCGGATTTCTTCGACCTGCTTTCGATTCCGCGAACGTTCGCGCTCGATAGCGAATCGCTCTCGCGGGCGTATCGCTCGATCGCGCGGCAGATTCATCCGGATACATTTGGCGGCGACTCGATCGAAGCGAGGAACCTGTCGACGCGACTGTCCGCCCAGATCAACGAGGCGTTCGCTACGCTGCGCGATCCTGTAAAACGTGCGGCCTATATTCTGGAAATCGCGGGCGGACCGAGCGCGATCGAAGTTCGCGAAGTCCCCGGAACACTGCTTGGCGAAGTGATGATGCTTCGCGAAGAGATCGAGCAAGCCCAGAAAAGCGGTGACGAAGCGGCGATGGAAAAACATCGCGAGACGATTACAACGCGACGCGAAGACACGTTGCGTCTAATTGCTGACAGGGCTGACGCCTTGTGGGAAGCGAGCGACGAGGACAAGAAGGCGTTTCGAGTGCTGCTTAATTCGATTAAGTATTTCGACAACCTTCTTGCGGAACTTCAGGCTGACCCGCTTGCGGCCGGAAAGGATCATTAACGCGTGGGCGAGAAGCGCGACATTATTATTGGTATCGACCTTGGGACGACCAACTCGCTCGTTGCGATGGCCGACGAAGCGGGGCCGCGGCTTATCGCCGGGGATGCGGAAAGTGACGATGTCATAGTGCCGTCCGTGGTTGGGTTTGACGAGACAGGCGCGATGCAAACCATCGGTACAAGCGCTCGAGCGCACGCTATCGAACGTCCGACGACCACGGTTCATTCAATCAAGCGACTGATGGGGCGCGGGTTCGCGGATGTCGAGCAGGAAATCGCGGCGCTGCCCTATCGTGTAGAGAAACGAGACGCAGCCACCGATCGAGACATGGCAGAAGTCGTTATTGGCGCGCGATCGTTTACGCCTCCGGAAGTCAGCGCTCTGATCCTGCGACATCTCAAGCAGCGAGCGGAAAAACACTTCGGACACCCGGTCAGCCGGGCTGTCATTACCGTCCCGGCACAGTTCGACGACGCGCAACGACAGGCGACGCGAGACGCGGGGCAGATCGCCGGTCTTGAAGTGGTTCGCATCGTGAATGAACCGACAGCCGCTGCGCTTGCCTACGGTTTGGATCGCAAAGAGGACGCAACGATCGCGGTGTACGACCTGGGTGGGGGCACGTTTGACATTTCGATTCTTCGACTGGAAGACGGCGTGTTTGAAGTACTCGCCACCAATGGCGACACGCACCTGGGCGGCGACGATTTTGACAATGCACTGATTGCGCTCTTCGCCGAAGAAATTCGCGATCAGTTTGGAGTCGAAATCACATCGCCGACGATCAAGCAGCAACTTCGAACGCTTTCGGAGAATATCAAGAAGCGCCTGAGCGATCGGGACGAAGCGCAAATCGAAATCGCCATCGGAAACGACAAGGTTTATCGGAAAACGATCACGCGCAACGCCTTCGAGCAGATGATCGCCCCATTCGTTATACGAACGCTCGATGCATGTTCGCGAGCGATGAAAACGGCAAGCTTAACACCCGGCGACATCGATCAGGTCGTGCTGGTGGGCGGTTCGACGCGCGTGCCGTACGTGCGAAAAAGGGTCGCAGAAGTTTTCAATACAAAACCCTACACCGCGCTGAACCCTGAGCATGTTGTCGGGCTGGGGGCGGGGGTGCAAGCGTCCATTCTGTCGGGGATCGAGCGCGATGTGCTGCTTCTTGACGTAACGCCGCTGTCTTTGGGGATCGAAACGCTGGGCGGTGCGATGGGCAAACTCATCGCAGCCAACGTGAAAATCCCCTGCCAAGCAAGCGAAACGTTCACAACGTTCAAGGACGGTCAGACGAATATTAAGATCAACGTATTGCAGGGCGAACGCGAGCTGGCGAAGGACTGCCGTTCGCTGGGCGTGTTCGAACTTGGCGGTGTTCCGCCAATGCCCGCGGGTCTTCCGAAAATCAGCGTGACCTTCTTGATCGATCAAAACGGCATTCTCAATGTTTCTGCCAAGGAGCAGCGTAGTGGGAAGGCTGCGAGTATCCAGATTATTCCTTCGCACGGACTGACGCGCGACGAAGTGAAGCGGATGGAGCAGGAAGCCATCACGCACGCACGCGAGGACATGGCTGCGCATCATTTGATCGACGTGCGAACGACGCTGGCATTCGACCTGAACAAAGTCGAGAGTATGCTTCACCGCCATTCGTCGCAGTTTGATGAAACAGAGATTGAAGATTTCAGGCAACGCATCGCTGAATTACGAACGTTTGCCCAATCATGTGACGATCCGACCAAGATCAACGAACGACGCGAGGCGTTTAATCACTCGACGCTGCCACTGGCCGAGCGGGCGATGACGGCTGCTCTTTCCGGGTCGGTTGCGACCGATGACGGCGACAACATTCAAGCGCCGCCGAGTAACTAACAGAATAAACAAAAGGAACTACGCAATATGGGTGGAACGAACCCTTACATCGAACAACCAAACGTCGAACCGCCGACGATGCCTTACAAGATCACGTTCTTGCCGATGAATGTCACGGTCGAGGTCGATCCCGGTAAAATTCCGTACGATCACAACGGAATTCCGGGGAGTATTCTCGACATCGCGTTGGGCAGTAACATTGACATTGACCATGCATGCGGCGGTGTTTGTGCGTGCTCGACGTGTCACATTCATGTGAAACAAGGCGGAGAGACAATCAACGAATCGCTTGAAGAAGAGGATGACCAACTCGAATCCGCCCCAGGACTCAACCCGACGAGCCGCCTAGCGTGCCAGTGCGTGCCCAACGGGAAAGCGGACGTTGTGGTCGAAATCCCCGAGTGGAATCGCAATCTAGTCCAGGAAGGTTAGACCCTCCCCGAGCCGCGTGGCTCTCGCCCGCGCGGACGTTCGAAGTCAGAGATCATCGGTCGCGCGGACGAAATACTGAACCACTCATGAACACAACGCTCACATGGAACGAAGCAGAGGATATCGGGATCGAGCTATTCGAGAAGTTCCCCGAGACGGACCCGCTTTCTGTGCGATTTACCGACCTGCACAAGTGGGTATGCGATCTCGACGGGTTCGACGACGATCCGGAAGCGTCCACCGAAGGCAAACTCGAAGCGATTCAGATGGCTTGGCTTGAAGAGTGGCAGGACGAGCATGAGTGATTCGCGCTTGATCCGCTACCGAGCGGTGGTTCACACGTTGATAGCACCCTGGACTTTGAAAGTCCGCGCGAGCTAAAGCCACGCGGCTCGGGGGAGCGGACGAATGACGGGGGCGATTCCGAATGAACTACGACTGCGTCAGTCCGCTAGGCCCAGGTAGTCGTCGTACCTTGGAATTCGGAGGCGTCTCGTGGAGGCGTTGGTTTTTCTTCCCGACGGATCTTCGAACGTCGTGACGATTTCGACATCGCGGCCTGCCGTGTCTTTTCTAGCCCAGCGAAGACTAAGCAGGTACCCGTCGCCAAGAATTTTGGCGCGGATGGCTGTGAACGTAGTCGTGGGATAGTGCCAATCGCTGATAAGCTCCCGCTTCTTCTTGCCGTCTTTCCCGCGACCAACGCTGTACATGTTGATGTGGAAGGTTCCGTCGAGGTGAACGCCGCCTTTCTTCCCAACGTCAAGAAAGATCCGAAAGCGAAACCCTTCCGGGTCACGATCGCCCTCGACGTCGGCACTTAACCACGGTCTGCGATCATAGAGACAGATCACATGCCGAACGCGGGGCTGCTCGCTGGCAAAGAGCCCTCCGGACGCGCCGCTTCGACCTGACGACCGGCAACCGCAAGTCAACAAGATAAGCGCGCAGCCCGCGAGGATCGTTACGCTGTTCGTTTTCGTTCGTCTCAGCATTGATTCGTTTCCAACTCTCGATGGCTTATTGCGCTAGAGCGTCTGACACTCAAGTGGCGTTGGCCGCCCCCTCGATCCCCCCTTAGTAAAGGGGGGACGCAAGAAAAAGCCCGCTACATTTGAGTGTTATGTAGACTATCTCCGTTTTTCTTCACCGGTTACAAACCGGTGCCACACTATAACGAACGACTCACGCCGGACGTTCAACTTGGCGGCGGTGTCAAGATCGAAGCGCTATCCCCCTCCTGACACGTGTGCGCCAACTTCCTCGGACGATGATCGCTGTGCGATGCGTGGTCCGTAGACACCGGTTTTCTTCGTGTGCGTTGCGTTTGCAGGGACCACTTTGGGACCGTACGTCGGTCGACGCTCTCGCTTGGACGGACCGGGGTCATGGCGCCCGTGGTCGGGGCGCGGCCCCATGCCGTCCTGATCGGGTACGATACGAAGACCTTCCATCAGCGGATCGTGAAGAATATGGTCTGGCAGGTTGTACTTGTCGCGCTGATCAATGGACATCAAGTAAATATCTTCGTCCGTACGAATGATATCGACCGTCATCACGATAAGAAGCTCGGTCTTGTTTGTCGAGGACGACGTCGATCGAAACAATGAGCCGATGTAGGGAAGATCACCGAGGAATGGCACCTTCGTCGTGCTCGATGCGTCGCGTGCCTGGATCAGACCTCCAATGACAACTGTCTCTCCGTCGCGAACCGTGACATTTGTAGTCACCTCGCGCGTCGAGATAATCGGTTGCGACACACCGTTGCCGAGGTCGATATTCTCACCAATGTTCGATATTTCCTGGGCCAAAGCAATCGTAACGTAACCATCGGGGCTAATTTGGGGGGTGGCTGTCAGAATGACGCCCGCGTCCTCTCGTCCGGGTTGGGCGACGATGTTGCCGTTGGTTGTGACCTGCGACGATGAGATGATCGGAATCTGGTCGGCCACGGTGATGTTCCCCTCTTCGCCGTTTCGGACCATCAGAATCGGGCGCGACAGCACATCAAGTCGGTTTTCTTGCTGGAGCGCACGAAAGAGAAAGCTGAAATCCTCGCCCGTGACGGTAAAGCTGAACCCAAGCGGTCCGCTCGCGTTGAGCGCCGTCCCCACAATCGCGTCAAAGTTGCTTCCGGAGATGATCCCGTTAGGCCCGACGATCGCGTTCTTGGAAAAGTTCAAATCCTGTCCGGCGATTTCAACACCCAGATCGATATTCTTGTTGAGCGCGACCTCGGCGATGAGTACGGAGATCATCACCTGCGGCTCGGGGCGATCGAGCGACCGAATCATGTCCATCGTCGCCTGGTAGCTACGACGACTCGTACCGATGATGAGGCTACTGCTGCCGGACTCTTCGTCACCGATCGCCGCGATCGAGACTTGTCGGTCCATTCGGAGTTGTCGCGATTCCTCGTCGGTCACTTCGCCAAGGACATCGAGTTCCTGACTGATGAAATCCTCGACCGCTGTCTGCAACTGATTGCCATCTCTGAACTTCGCCTGGTAGACCTCAGTAACACGACTCTCCGCCTCCTGCGAATCAAGATAGCGAATAAGGTCTTCCACCATGTTGAGATAAATCTCAGCCCCGGCGGCGATGATTGTGTTCGTACGCGGATCGGACGCGAAGCGAAGCTCCTGACCAATCGTCGCGAGGTCTTCATCACTCGTACCGCCAAAAGTGAGCTGCGCGGCGGTGGCACCGTCTTCACCAGTCACACTATCCGCCTGAAAAAGATCGGTTAGCTGCTGAACCATCGTATCGGCGTCGCTGTTGACGAGTGGGAAGAGGCGAATCTCCGACGTGATCGGCCGAATTCTGTCGAAGTCCATGATCATCGCTTCGAGCATCGCCATAGAATCTGCGGGGGCCATGACCATGAGCGAGTTCGTTCGAGGGTCGGGTTGAATTTTGATGTCCTGCCTGAGCAGTTTTCGCGGGATCTTTCGCCCGTCCGGAAGTGTTTCGATAAAGGAGACGATCACCGCTTGTTCGTTGTCGCCGCCATCGCCGGAGATTGTCTCTTCAAGCAGCGTGGCAAAGTCTTCCGCGAGCGCTTGTTTGAGTTGGATCACCTTGACCATCATTTCGACGGCGGGGGTGGACGTGTCGAGTTGGCTAATGACCTCACCGATGTTGACCATCTGTGTCGGCGATGCCCAGACGATGATCGAGTTTGTCCGATCATCCGCCTCGACCGCGATCGCATCGGCTCGCCCGCTGCTTCCCTCGCCCGTGCTTTGAAAAAGTGCGTCAAGCTGCTCTGCGACACTGGTTACTTTGGCGAGCCTGAGCGGGAAAATCTTGAAGTAGCGTGCCAGCGTCGATGGCTTGTCCAATAGTTCGAGAAGCCCGACGAGAACGATGTGGTCGTCGCGCGACGCGCTGACGATAAGATTATTCGACGATTCTTCCGGCAGAATGACCACCGGCGTGCGCGTGGTGTCGTCACCCTCGTCGCGCGAGTCGAACAGCTCCTGCATCCGTTGCGATATTTGTACCGCCGACACATTGCTGAGTGCATACACCTTAAACACAGCCGACATCGGACCCGCTTCGACGTCGAGACGACGGAGCACATCCTTCACGCGCTCCATCGTGTCGCGCGGGGCCGCCACAACAAGCGCGTTGCTTCGCGGGTCGGGAATAATCGTGGGTGCTTCAAAGGTTTCCGACTGACCGGCGATACCATCGAACAGTTCCGCCAGCATATCCGCCATGACTTTTGAATCTGCGTAGCGAAGCTCGAAGAGTTGCATATCGTCGATGAGTGGCTGAGCTTCGAGGACTTCGATCAAGCGAGCGATTTCGTCGAAGTCTTCCATGTTGGACGCGACGATGAGCGAGTTGCTTCGTTCGTCAGTCACGACGATGGGCAGATCCTCAAGCATTTCCGCTTCGCTACGAAGGGTCGCCTTTCGCTTCCATAGCTCATCGATTTTCTCCTTGGCGTTCTTTGCGGAGAGCCTGTTGCAGGGAATAATGCGAATGAGGTCGAACAGCTTTGCGGGCTTTGTATCAAGTTGCTTCGCCACGACGCTGATTTCGATGTAGTTTTCCTCGGACGCGGAGACGATGAGCGAATTGCTGCGAATATCGGTGCTGAGGAAAACGCGCTCGCGCTCTAGCGCTGCGCCGGTCGCGCCTGTTGACTGAGCTGCTTCAAAACGCTGATCGAACAGCGTCGTAATGATCTTGCCAAGCTGGGTCGCGTCGGTGTGCTGGAGGCGAACGAACTTCAACGGAAACTTGAGCGATCGCGATGGCTGATCCAGGTCGGTAACGAGTCTTTCAATCAGCGTAAGCTGTTCCGGTCGACCGGAGGCGATGAGCGTGTTCGATCGACTGTCGCTCGAAAAGATGGCGGCGTAGACAAGCGCTCGACCCGTCGCGCCGGCAGGCACGCCGCTTTGTCCAGAGCCATCAGGATCGGGAGGAAGCTTCGCCTTGGAGTCGCGAAACATCTGATCCAGCGTACTGGCGAGTGTCTCGGCGTTTGCGAAGCGTAATGGGAACAGCTTGACATGTAAGTCCTCCGCGAGCGGTACGCCATCTAGCAGGCGGATCAATTCGCTGAGGGGTTCGACGTTTTCCTCGGCTGTCGCAATAATCAGACTGTTGGTCCCCTTATCCGAAAGGATACGAATCGCTTTCTGCAGGTCGATCGGAGGAAGTTCAACAAGCTCACCGCTTGGATCTAGTTTGCTAATCCGCAGTCGCTGGATCACTTCTTCCACCGACGAAGAGGAACCACTCCCCCCGTCTGATTTCAGTAAGTCTTCGATGACTGTCTTAAGCTCATCTACGTTGGAATGCAGCAGCGGGAAGATCGTCAGTTTGACCTCGCCATAACCGCTGATCGGCTCAACATCGATCTGCTTAATCAGATTCTCGATCGTCTCACGTTCTGACTCTCGCGCCGTCACGAAAATCGTGTTGTTTGCGTCCACTGCGCGTATCTGAAGCTTGCCCCCTTCTTTGCCGACACCAATCGCATCGCGAATGCTCTTGATGATTTCGTCCAACTCCTCGGCAACGTCGCTCGCGCGGCGATACTTGATCTCAAACGTCATCAAATCGATTTTTCCAAGCGGGTCGGGTACAGCATCAACCTGATGGATCACATCAATCACCCAATCAATTTCCGTCGGAATCGCCGCGACCAGAATCACGTTGGCGGAAAGTGCCGTCAGCGTAACCTCGTCTTCGGGGAGTTTGTTCGCCGCCTTGGTTGCCTCTCGGATGGCCTCTTGAACTGTGCGCGCAACTTCGTTGGCGTCGCGCTCGGTGATCGTGACGATTTCGATCACTTTTGGCTGCCGTTCAGCATCCAACCCTCGAATAAGAAGCTCCAACACTGCCACCGCTTCCTCTGGTCCCTGCAGAATAAGCTGATCGCCGACCATTTCAACGGTGACGTCCGCACCCATGAGCCTCTTTAGAAGCTCGGGATCAACATTTTTCAAGAGCTGATCGATGCGCGACTCGCCCGCCTTAAGAACGTCCTGCTGCGCGACGGCTTGCTTGGCCTTCTCTGCGAGGTCGTTCTTCTTGACCTCCTTCACAGCCGGCGTCTGCGTACGCGCGGGCTTCTGCGCGAAAGTGGCGGTGGCCGAGAGCGAAATCGCCAGGGCACACAACAAACCAACCCGCAAGCGTCGCGTTTCGTCACGTCTTGTTGCAGTTTTCGTAACGGTCATCCAAACATCCTCAACTTCTTGGTCAACCCGGCCTATCATTTTGCCAGGCGCTGCGTTCAGTAATTTGTTAAACAACTTCTTTCCTGTCCGGTTGCTGTCGCCAACCTTCTTCTACAGTCCAACCTCGCTGAATACTGGCAGCAAGCTGCCAGTGGCACCCGCTCGGGTGCTCGGGTGCCATGGTCAAGCGCAGCGCCGCCATGGCGGAATCGCACCAACATGCCGTCGCTCGCCGGTGGCAGCACAAGCGAAACTTGAGTGCCACACGCTTACACTTCGATGCTACGGACGACGCCCGCGCCGATTATTACCACCACCTCTTCGGGCGGGATTATTGGAGCGCCTCTGACCACCACCGCGCCTTGCGGAGTTGCCTGAGCGCCGACCACCGCTACCGCCGCGCCTTGCGGACCCGCGCGATCCGCCACCCGACGAGCCTTGCTGCGTAAGCTGATCAATCAACCTTTGAATATCATTGATCGCAACGTTGCGAACTTTCACTACCCGCGTGGCTGTCCCGCCCGGCGGACCCATCTCCTGAAGCTGTTTCACGTAGGCTTCCGCATCGGCGAAGAGCGTCGCGCTTCCGGAAAGCGTGATCGAGTTCGTTCGTCGATCCGACGTGACGGTAATATTCGCAACCTTCGCGTTCTTTAGATTCAAACTTCGCTGCCGCTGGGTTTCGTTGATCGTCTGCTCGACCATCATTGCTGTGTCGAACGGGTTCATGCCAGCGGGAAGCGAAATGATCTTGTAAGGCGTCTGGTCCTTCTTGTCTTTCGTATCAATTTTCGCAACGAGATCCTCGATCGACTGCATATCCTTCGGTGCAGCCCGGACAATTAAATTGTTGCCCATTTCGTCGGCAACAATCACCGGCGGTTGATAGTTCTTCCCGCCGCCGCCCTTTGTGTTCTTAAAAATCTCCTGCAAGCTCGAGACAATCATCCCGACGTTGGCATACTCAACAGGAATGATCTGCGGAACGCTGCCCTTTTCGCCGGCGGTGTCCATGGCTTTGATAATTACTTCGAGGCGTTCCACCTCTTCAAGCGCCCCCGCAACCATGACCGAATTGCTCGAGTTCATCGCGCTGAGGCGCACATCGCCCGACAGCTCGCCGCGAGCTTTGCCCTTTTTCGCAAGGTATTTTTCCAAGGCGCTGAGGATTTCGCTCGCGTCTGCGTAGAGAAGCGTCACCATGCGAACCTCCCCACCCGCCGCGGAGTCTTCCGTATCAAGCTCGGCGATGGTTGCTTGAATGCGATCAAACTCCGCCGGATTCGTCTTGATCACCAACGCCCTGGAGCTGGAGATCGCCGTGATGATCGTCCCTTGACTTGAGCTCTTACTTTTTTTCCCGTAGAGGTCGCCCAGCGTTTTCGCGAGCGCGTCCGCGTCGGCGTACTTGAGATCAACCACGCGAACATCCTGACCGCTCGGCTCGACGTCGATCGATTTGATCAACGCCCCAAGCTCCGCCATCTCGGTCGCGTTGGCGAAGATAAGGAGCGAGTTTGTCGAGGGTTCGGGCGTAATCTGAACGGGTTCATCGCCGCGGCGCGTTGACTTCCTACCTCGGTAGGCTTTTTGTAGCGTCTCTGCGACTTCCGCGGCGTTTGCTTTCTTTAACTTGTAAAGTTGAAGGTCTTTGCCCATGTTCGACTCGACATCGACTTTCTCGATAAACTCTCTGATGCGAACATGATTCTTAGTCGACGCTGTTACAATCAGCGATTGCGTTGCACCTTCGACCGCCGACGTCACTTGTTCTGCGGGACTCGGTTGTGAGCGAACGTCCCAGCGGAACATGTTCAGCACGACGGCGTTGAGCGAACCGGGGTCCGCAAAGCGAAGAGGATAGACCTCCGTCGTTCGCTCGCCTTCGAGGGGAGGTACGATATCGATCTTTCCCAGAAGCTCGGTAATCTCCACCAGCTCCTCATCGTTGACGTCAGCGATGATAAAATTCGTCTTGGGATCGGCGACAAACGTCGGTCCGCGATCACTTCGCTGACGACGAACGGCATTCTTAAACACCTGCGTCAATTGGCCTGCCACTTCGGCTGCCGACGCGTGCTTCAGACGGAGCACCTGGCGCTTTCGCAACTGTGTCGCAAACTTTTCGTCATCGAGACGCTTGATCAAGTCCGCCACGATAATGTGATTTTCGTCACTGGCGACAACGACGACCATTTGCGTCGTTGGCTCAGCCGTCGCGAGAACAGTATCACTGGCACGAATCGTTCGAGCACTTCCGCTGGACTGCGTACGCGACTTGGCCCACTGGTTGATGATGGTGACGACTGCATTGGGGTCGGCAAATTTGATTGGATACGTGCGGATCTCCGTAGCCAGCGACGTTGCGGATTCCGTGTCCAACAGAGCAACGCGAGCCATGATAAGCGCCATGTTGGTCTCACTCGCTTGCACGATGATCTGCCCCGTGTGAACATCGGGGGTGACAACGACAGTGTACTCAAACGGCGAAACAGACACCTTCCCTTCGAGTTTTTGCAGCGCCTTCTGGCGATCTTCGAAAATCAGATTGATCGATTCGGCGACGTCCTCCGGGTTGGCGAACTGAAGCGTGACCGTCTCGGTCGCAAGCTCTGTACCGGGCACGTCGAGTCTCTTGATGATCGGTTCGATTTCATCGATTTGCGCCTGATTCGCGATGACCGTAATCTGGTTGAGTCTCGGGTAGCCAATGATCGTTGGCGCGTTCGGAGAGTCGCCGATGCGGGTGATGCCCTCTCCAGATTTACCACCGCCCTTGCCCCCTTCGGTGCCAAAATGCGACGCGATGTATTCGACGACTTCGCTAGGTTCGGCGTGTTTGAGCGTGTAGTACTTGGTCATCCGCCCCGGAAGGCGATCTTTCCGGTCGAGTTCTTCAATGATCTTCCCGATGTAGTCCAGCGCCGCCGTCGGAGCCATGACCATAATCGAGTTGGTCATCTCACTGCTGAAGAGCTTAATGTCACCCGGATCAACTTCGAGCTGGTTCGTACCGCTGACCGTAGACTGAAGAATCGTCTCCGGAAGCTGTGCCCCGCCGCCGCCGGATGAGGCGCTCGCCGCACTGCCGCCCTTTCGGTTTGCACCGGCGCGAGGCCGCGTGGATCGACCGCGTCTTTGGGCGGCTGCGTTGAGACCGAGCATGTCCTTGAGCATCTCCTCAACCTCTTCGGCGTTGAGATTCTTAAGCGGGTAGGTCCGCATGAAGCTGTCGATCGGTTTGGGTTGATCGATCGTGGCGAGCAGTTTTCTGATCTGCGGATACTGACTCGCGTCGGCGCGAAGGATGAGCGTACGGTCACGCGGATTGGGATAAACGCGAACCGTCGTTGGAGGAAGTTGCACCGTAGCGGGTTGCTGACCGCGCTGCTGTTGACCTCGTTTTGCCCGGGGATCCTCGGCCTCCTGCCCCTTCTTGTTCTTCTGCTGCTGCTGTTGGCGTTGCGCCGCCTGTTGCTGTCGCTGGGCCTGACGCTGCGCGTTGGCTGCCTGCTGAATCTGCTGGCGCGTCGCGTTGAACATCTCGTTGATAATGTCCATCGCGGAGTAAACGTCGATGTAGCGAACGCGGTAAATGCGAATGTCGGGAGCGACGGGGAGATTCTCGACCTCCTCCTTCATTTCCTCGAGCATCGCCTTGATATCTGGCAGGAGTCCTTCCGGACCTTCGAAGATCAGAGTCCCGTCGATATCGTTCGGGCGGAGTTTGATCAGTTGCCCCTCGGGCATCTTCGTACTGGGGGAGTGATTTTCCTTGCGCTGTTCCTGGTTCGTCGTTCTCTTCTTGACTTTTTTTTCCTTGATGATCGGTGCAACAGCGTCACGGATCATCGAATCGGCGTCCTTGTTCGTCGCCCGCTTTGGCGCGGGAGGGGTTGCCTTCTTGGCTTGACCGGCGGCGGGCTTCTTCTTGTTTTTCCCCGCACCAGTGCCCTTCCCTTTAGGCGCGTCCTGGGTTTGCGCCGTGATGCTCAGAAGCAGCTCGTTCGTGGCGGCGTGGAAGGCAGCGGGAAGAACGCACGGTCTCGCGCCGCCGCTCTTCGGAGGCAGCACTTCCTCGACGGTGTACGTCTCTTCTTTCGCGGGGGTCAAGTCCTCGATCTGCAACTTCGCATTTGGCAGGCTAGCTTGGATAAGATGAACCACATCACTCGGTTTAACGTTCTCTGGAAGCGAAAGGCTTCTTATCACAGTCTTCAACGTCTCAGGGTCTGGAACATCCACATACTTACGAATCATCTCGCGCATTTCGTCGAAGCGAGATTCGTCGGGGTATCGAACAACGAGGAAGTCTCCGAAGAGCGCCGCCTCGACCTGGGGAACCTGATCCTGCGGTTCCCAAAGCGTCGTAAAGACGCCCTCCAACTCCCACGACGCATCGAGCGAATCGACATACTCAAGATCGTAGATGAACTTGGGAACAGGAACAGATTCCGCAACACCGACCTGCAGTTCCTCATCCGTCTCGAACTGATTGATGAGCGCGTCGATTCGCCCCGCCTTGCTCGGCGTCGCCGCGACGAGCATCGTGCGGCCAATCAGGTCCGCCTGAATGTACACGTCCTGACTGCTATAAGATTTACTCGTCGAGAACGTGTCCGCGTCGTCTTCGGTCTCATTCCTTGTTCGCGCGGGCATTCTCGCTGCTCGCGCTGCACCAGTGCGGGCGGGGGTTTCGACAACGTTGATGATCAAGTCAAAGAGTTTGGTGATGTCGGCGGTCTTGATCTCGTAGACCTTGATGTCGCGGTCGGGCGAGGACAGCGCGTCGAGCTTACCGATCCATACTTCCGCCTGAGCGACGTCGTCCTCAAGGCCTCTGAGAATCACCGCACCACCGCCCGGTGCTTCCAAAATCGTAAGCGACTCGCCGGACGGCGACGTTGCGCTTGCGGCTACACCGCCCTGCTTGGTGCGATTGAGACGACCGATTGTCGTCTTGCCGGTCAGCTCGCGAAGCGCTTTAATCATCTCGCCGGGTGTTGCATTGGTGAGGCTGACCGTCCTAAAAACTGTCTCGCCTTTGCCCGTGGACTTGTCGAATTCTTGAACAAGCGCCCGGATTTCATCGACGATCACCTGCGGCGCGGCAACGACGATTTGGTCGCGATCGGTGTCGGCGTTGATGTGATAGCGGTCACTGGTTGCCTTTGAGATTCTGCCACGAAGCTTCGCCTTCGCCTTCGACGCGACCGGATTGTCACCGTGACTCCCGAGTTCGCCCGTGTCGATGAGATTCTTGACTTTTAGTTCGAGGATCGGTTCGATCTGTTCCACAAGCTCTTCGGCATCGGAATGTTCCACCGGGATGATTGCCACGATGATCTCAAGCTCTGCAGAGCCAACGCGCAACACGTCGAGAAGGCGTTCGATCTCGGGAAAAAGCGCCGGCTCGGCGATGACGATCAATCGTCCCGACGACGGTTGAGGTATGAACTGCGGACCTTCGGAAACACTCGCGCCGGTGGCAGCGTCTTTGGGACGGCGGGCGGTTCGTTTTGGCTGCTTAGACCCGGTCAGGACCGATCGAATCGTGGCGGTAATGCCCTCGATGTCAGCCCCCGGCGGGAAATCGTCGTAGACCTTTAGCTCCGGTTGCCCGTCGCGAACGTCGAACTCAGCGATGAGCGAGTCGATCTCGTCATGCTGATCGGGCGTAGCGCGGATGATGAGCTTCTTTCCGTATTCAATAATGGTCATTTCAGAAGAAGCAAGCGAGCCACCGACCATCGACAGAGACTTGTTAGAAGAAACGCCCTTCCCCTTGCCGTCGCCGCCTCGTTTCTTCGCTCTCCCGGAGCGCTTAGACACGGGCGCATTTCCAACGAGCGTTTCAATCATATCCTTGATTTCGCCTGGTTGCGCAAAGCGGATCTTGTACGTTCGCTTCTCAATTTGCGAAGGCTTGTCGATTTCGGTGAGGAAGATTTTGATCCGGTCAATATCTTGCGGGTTCGCACCAAGGATCAAGATCGAACCATTCGCCGCGACCATGCGGATGGAGGACTCGAACGTGTTCGTTCCAATGATCCGGCTGAGTTCGTCGGCGGCCTTCTCTGCGTCGATGTGCTTGACAGCGAGTCGCTCGAACGGTTCGCCAACATCGGTCGGCACGTCAACGGTTTTGATAAAAGCGAGATACTCGTCCCACTTCGAGTCGCTGCACAGCGCGAGGAGCGTCATCGCGTCGTCATCGGCGATGAAGTTGCCTGACGAGGTCGGAGTAGACTTGCCGCGACTGGTTGCTGGTCGGCGTTGTTTCTTGCCGCCGGAATCCGCCTTGGAAATCTTCGGCCCCTCGCCGAGACCTTCCCGTTGCTTGATGAGATCGGAGACGAACGAAGGCTTGCGATATACCAGACGAATCGAATGAAGCGAGACCGGCTCCTGCTGAATGTCGATGATCGCGATGATGTCGTTGATCTTCTTGAGCGTCTCTTCCGGGCCCGTGTACCATAGTCCGTCGCCGGACGGGTCGAGAACGAATTGATGTCCTGCCGATTCTTTCTTGGCCCCCTTCCCGGTCGACGTCGGAAGCATTTCTTCCAGTGCCGTCTTGACAGTCGCCGCCTCGGCGTGTTTGAGCGCGATGCGCGTCCAACCAACGTCGCCAGAAATGTCGAGCATCTTGACGAAGCGCCGTACGTCGGCGAAGGCTTCCTCGTTGGAAGCGAACACGATCACGGCGTTCTTGGCAGGGTGGGCGAGTAGCGTAACCGAGTCCGCAGTCACCACCGCAGCCGCTGCGCTGCTTTTTCCCTTCGCCGGACGGCGCGATCGTTTGACGGGGACCACAGCTCCCCCGGGCGACGACGAAGCAGAAATCAACTGCTGCACAACGGGAATGATGTCTGAAGCGTCTGCGTGCTCTACAGGAATAATCGCGGGCGGCGGGTTTTCGGCAGAAACATCCACATCGATGAAACGCAAGACCTGCTTGATCTTGTCAATCTTGTGCTGCATCGCGCGCACAATGAGAACACCCTGTGCATCGTCGGGAACGATCGTCACCGGCGGCTCGGTGATGTTCTGCAAACTAGACGAGTCGGTCCGTCCGCCACCGCCCCTGCGCGTCGTGGGTCTTCCCGTCGCCGCCACAGCGCCATCCTGAGGCATGATCGTAAGCAACTTGTTCATCGCCTCGCTGGGCGTGACGAACTCGATCTCGATTCGCTCGATAATCCGCGGATCGTCCCCCTCGCTCGGAAACAGCTTGATCAGATCAAGGTACTTCTCGATATCGCTGACCAACCCGAAAATCGTGAGACGGTTCTGGTCACCCAGAGGTGCAATGCGAACATAATCCGGAAGCCAATCACGAAGTTGATTCAAATTCGCAACCGACCCTGCCTTGGGCGTATAGACCATCAGCGCGAGTTCATCCCCCGGCAGCTTCGCCGCACGAAACGCCTCGACGCTGGGATACATCCGCTCGAGCGGAAGAATCCGATAGAAATCCGTCACGCGCACAATCTGAAGATGTGTCGGTGTGCGATACAACCAGTAAGGCTCATGCGCCTTGAAGTTAAACAGAATCATCCGGATGCGACCCAGGGCCTGACCGAACGTGAGCTTCTCCGTCGTCACAAACGTGACTGGACCAATGGGCGCATTCCCGATGACGCCAAGCCCCGTTTGCCGCGCGAATCCTTCAACGAGCGTCGCGTACGTACCATTCTTAATGGCGAACCCGTACATGCGATCTTCGGGTGGCGTCATATCCTCGGCGGGAGCAATATCCAAGAGCAGCGAAGGATCCTCCGCTGCCCCGCGGCCGGTTGGGGGCGCACTGCCGGGACGATTCGGTGTCGCCTTCCGAGGCGCGTTACCCGACTTTGCAGGCGTCGCCCCCCTCGTTGGAGCGCCCCCGCCGCGTCGCCGAATGGCTTCGCTCGGAGGCGTCTGCCCGCGAGCTTTGAACATGTCGTCGATCTTCTTCTGCACTTCAGGATCGATCCCGAAGTCTTCGCCAGCAGGAGGGACAGGCGCGCCCTGTTTCTTGGGAGTCGTCTTCTTGCCCGCATCCAGACCGGTCTTAGAGGCTGGCGAAGCCGACTTGGGTGCAGCGGATTTCGTCGCCGGTTTCGAGTCGGGTTTCTTTCCCTTGGTTGGCGTTGGACGCGGCGTCTTTTTTCGTCCGCGCGGCCGGTTCGGGGCTTTCCTGGGGGACCGGCGATTTTGCTGAGGCCTCTTTTGCGCCCCGGAAGTGCCTTTCTTCGGAGCGGGTTCGATCTGCGCAAGCGCACTCGAAGCAGCCAGCGCAACAACGAATGCGACAGCCAATAAACAAGCCGCGGTCAATCGTCGAGACGTGTAGCGATTTCGTTTCGTTTCCATCTAGACCTATCTCCATTTCGCAGTGTTGCTCGCCCTAACGCGTCCTTGTACGGGCGAACCTGCGCTTCGTGGCACTCACTTTTCGATTTTCGCCGCAATCTGACCTCAGACGCGACTCTGCATCCCCAAGCCTCGACGTTCTAGCTGGGTTTCCCACGCGGGGCACGTCTCTTGGGCTTCCCCGGGGTCGGTTTCTTGTTGTTCGGCGCTGACGGTCGTATCCCGGCGGGAGAAGCGGCCTTACCCGCGCGACCAGCTTTCTTCGCGTTACCGGTCTTGCTGGCACTACCCTTGTTCGCAGCACCATTGTTCGCACCGGTGGCCTTTCGCGCAGTGTTGGCCTTGTTCACCGTTCTTTGGGGCGGCGTTGTCGCGTTACCCGGCGGAACCAGCGTGGCTGCGCGTTTCTTACCTGCGCCCGCCGTTTTTTTCTGCGCATTGACCGCCTTCGTAGTTGAAGTAGCGGGTTGTTGCTTCGGCGGTGACTTCTTGCTGGTCGCCACTGATTTCTCGGTCGACTTCTTCGCAGCAGGCGGTTCGACTTTCTTCTTCGCTTCGTCGAGCTTCGCCATTTCTCGCATGAGGTCCATGTGCTTACCCGCTGCCCGCTGAAGGACGGGGTAATCGAATGCTTGATCCGCCGACACGCAGTGATCGAGCGTCTCACCCAGCGGATATACGAAATATTCGTCCTTCCAGTTGACAAGCCCCCCCGACTGATGAACAAAGATCAACTGGCCACCTTCGAACTCGTCCCCGGTAGCAAAGTATGTATTCATTTTGGTTCGCGAATGGCGGACCATGATCTCATCGCGACTTTCGTTCTTACTCTCGCGCATCAACACCATCGTAAGCGTTTGCAAACGCCCATCCTTGCACGTGTGGCGCCTGTCCACAACAACTTCGGGCTTGCGCTCTGGCGGCGTCTCCGTCTGTTTAGGCGGGGGCGTGCGTTTGGGTTCAGCGACCGTCAACGAGATGGTCGAATTGCCAACATGCCCACGCGCGTCAGCCACCGTCACGGTGTAAAGAACGCGCCCCACTTTGGAGGCATCAACTGCAGGACTCCTAGTCTTCGGCGAGGTAAGTCCCTTGGTCGGTTTCCATTCATATTGATAAGGACCAACGCCGCCCTCGACGACGACATCGAGCGTCGTTCTCTTGCCCTTAAGGACGGTCATGGTTGCCTTGGTCCTCACCCGCATCTCTTTGTATTCGTTGAACGGGTCGCCCTTCCAGATGGACGTATAGTCCCGCCCCTTGTGGCGAATGAAGAAATCGGGATGAACGAGGTCGTCCGCCTCCAGGCGACCGACCAACTGCTGCTGTGGAACAATCCAAACCTCAACGGGCACGCGAAGATTAAACCGATTGATCGTCGTCTTCTTCCCGCGCCTGCTGGCGGGCGAGATCGAGGCGTTACCAACGCGACAAACCAGCGGAAGCTCGGCCACGTCCTCGAGGAATGAGATCACCGAATCAAGACCGCCAGCACCCGAGACAGTCACCGTCGCTTTCCACAAGCCCGTCTTTCGATCATCGGAGGGACGTGTGGGCGTGACCTTCACATCCGCAAGCTTGTGCTGCTCAAGTAGATTGTTGAGGTGCTCACGCAATTCCGTGACCGTACTGTCCGCCTCGAATCCGCCGGTGCGCCCCGCCCATTCGCGATACTCGTAGCGCGCTTTTTCCACGGCGGCCTCTTGCGATACGAGCTTGTCAAGCTCTTTTTGATGTTTAGCGATGCGTTCGTCGATCGTCACCAACGGCTCGATCCACGTCGGATAGATGATCTTGCTCACCAGACCGTAAGCAATCATCACTCCGAAAGCGCTAGCAAGTATTTTTGTCCGTTTATCCATGATGCTCGGTTGCCCGCGCCGCCAGTTCGACGACGCGCTAGTCGCGTTCTATCTTTTCTTCCTGCCCTCGCTGGCGGAACCCTTCGAGTTGTCCTCGACCGTGATCCGAATATCCTGCCACCACGCGTAGCGTTCGCCCTTTTTCTCCGATTGGGGACCAACAACGACCTTGAAACCAGAACCGTCCTCCCCCTCAAACTCTTCCAGCCTACGCACGATTAGTGTGGGCGTGTCGCGATCGATCGTCTTTGTCTTGAGCGTGACGCGACCATCTTTCTGCTGCAGATCGATCTGCAAAATGACAAGCTCTTCGTTGTTGGGCAGAAGCTGAAAAATGTCGTGCAACACATCGACCCAAACATACTGATCGCGATCGAAGCTGCGAACGCTATCAACGAACTTCAGGAAGGTCGTGCGCTTCTTCGAATCTTCTTGGAGCTTCTTAATCTCGGACTTGATCCGAGCAAGCTCCGCACGCTTCGGTGCGCTCCAGCCCGCCAGCCCAACCACCGGCGCGATCAACAGAAGCCCGATCGCTGCGGTAATCAAAGGCGCTTTCCGAAGACGCTCCTCCGTCACCGACACCATCTTCTTAGGTCGAAGGAAATCAAACGGAGAAGACTCGGTGTCCGCGTACGAAAGCACCAGCCCTAGCGGCGACGCAAAGGAAACAGCGGCGGCCCCTTCGTCCGGCTCCCACCCGAACGTCACAGCCGGGTTGTACAGCTCGGCAGTAACCCCCAGACGCTGATGAAGCGCATCCGCGAGCGCTTGTTCGACGCCCAGGTCGCCCGCAATCGTAATGTGATCGATCTCCGCTCCGGCGTCGTCCGCCCGATACGCTTCGAGCGACGTCATGACCTCCATCACCAGCGAGTTGACGACACCGCCGATGTTGCCTCCACCGCTAGCGGACTCGGGCGGAGTGGCAAGCGACAGCGCAAGGCCTTCGTTTGCATCACCTGAGTCATCTGCGCCAGTCGCGTCTTCAAAGGCATCAACCGGAGAAATCATCACCGACGCCGCGCGAGAGAACGACAACGCCCCGCTTCGAAGAACATCAATCTCAGTCAGCGTAGGTCGCACATCGACGAACAACACCCGCTCGGGCATCGAAAACTTCAACAACTCCTTCAGGGCTGTCTTGTGTGCATACGGACGAAGACCCGCACCGTTGAGCTTCAACCCAGCGACCTGAAACGTCTTTTGATACCGCTCGACAACGTCGCGACGAACGACAGCCACCAGAA
>JAJRUK010000392.1 GCA_024277835.1 Planctomycetota bacterium
GCAAGGAAAATCGTCAAGTTTTTCGGAAAGTTCGTCTGTGCGCCGTCATTTGCACCAGAACTGAGCAAGGCCGACGAAACCCTGCTTGCGGAGATGATCGACGAGATCAAGACCGGCGCGTTTCAACCGCCGACGCTCGACGCTGTGAAAATAGCGAAACAGGCGGACAAGAAACGCGTCTTGCGGCTTGCGACGCTTGCGGTGGCGATGGGGGAACTGGTGGTCATCGCCCCGAAGATGTATCTTCATGTGGAGAGAGAGACTGAGATGCGATCGACGGTTGCGGAGCTTATCGAGAAGTCAGGCGGTGCGGCTGTCTCGGAAGTTCGCGTTGCTCTTGGGTCGAGTCGCAAGTATGTGGTCCCGTTTCTGGAATACCTCGACCGGGTTGGTTACACACGTCGCGACGGAGATAGTCGCGTGCTGGCGGGATAGCTTATGAACAAAGCCTCGAAGAATCTGCTGCGATCGCTTCCGTCGGTATCAACGCTCCTCGAAACGGAAGAGGTCGCGGATTGGCTACAGGGGATGCCAAGAACTTTGGTCGTCGCAGCCCTTCAGACCGCCATTGACGACGCGCGGCAGCAGATTATCGACGAAGAAGTGGACGAAGAGTTTTCGTCGGAAGAGCTTCTGATCGCTGCCGAGGAAGAGCTGACGCGACGGTCGCTTCCCTCACTGCAAGCGGTCGTGAACGCGACAGGAATTGTTCTGCATACCGGTCTGGGTCGAGCGCCGCTGAGCGAGGCTGCGATCGAGGCGATTGTCGAGGGCGCGTCGGGCTACTGCAACCTGGAATTCGACCTAGAAACGGGCGAGCGCGGCAAACGATCTTCGCATGTGTCGGAGCTTCTTTGTGAGCTTTCCGGGGCGGAAGCTGCGACGGTGGTGAACAACAACGCAGCCGCGACTTACCTGATCCTGCGCGTGCTTGCCGAGGGGAAAGAGGTCGTCATGTCTCGCTGACAGTTGATCGAGATCGGCGGGAGTTTTCGCCTTCCTGATATTTTTTCGGCAAGTGGGGCTGTGTTGCGAGAGGTTGGCACGACGAACCGAACGCGAATCGGTGACTACGAAAAAGCAATCGGCGAAGAGACCGCGATTCTGATGCGTGCCCATCCGAGCAACTTTCGCGTGATTGGTTTTACAGAGGAGGCGTCGATCGCGGAGCTTGCTGATCTTGCCCACGAGCGCGAACTGATCGCGCTGGACGACCTGGGAAGCGGCGCACTCGTTGACGCGAAAGTGCCCGGACTCCCTGATGAGCCGTCCGTAGCGGATTCGATCAACGACGGGGCGGACGTCGTTTGCTTTTCGGGAGACAAACTGCTGGGCGGTCCGCAGTGCGGGATTATTGTTGGTCGGGAGGAATTGATCGCGCAGATCAATTCGCACCCGCTGATGCGAACGTATCGCGTCGATAAGATGACGCTTCTTGCGCTGGAAGCGACGCTGCGACAGTGCTTTGACCCGGCGGAAGCTGTGGAAACGATCCCGACGCTTTCGATGCTCCGCCGATCCACGGAAGAACTTGGACGGGCCGCGCATGCACTCGCGGAAAAACTCCGAACGATCGTCGTGGGCGAAGAGTTTCTCGTTTGCACAGATGTCGGGTTCGCCGGCGGCGGGGCTATGCCCGAGCATCAACTTGAAACCGTTGTCGTCCAATGGCGTCCGAACGAAGTCTCAGTATCAGAAGCAGCCGCGGCGCTTCGAGAGGCAGAAGTGCCCATCGTTGCACGCGTGCGCGATGAGGCCGTCTGCTTTGACGTGCGGACACTTCGCGAAGACGACTTTGACGCGATTGTAGACGGCGTGTTTGGGATTTCGATCGGTGATGAGGAAGACGACGAAGAGGAAGCGGATGGGGTGTCGCTTCCGGTGATCGAGTGACGGTTTCGGGATTTCGGCAAACGCCTTCGCCTGCGGTCTCTTCCAAGAATCCAGGCGAGAAGACATTTCAGAGGGTTCGCCGTAAACCGAGCCGCGCCCGTGAGGAAGCGATCTTCACCCGCAAGCCCGGGGTCGCTTCCTCACGGGCGCGGCTCTGAAAGAGGCTACGCGCAAACGCCCTTAAGGTCGCTTCTTCCGGCGGGCAGTCCTCTTTGGTTTCCCGTTGATCGGCTCGATTCGGGTGACGTGCATGAGCGAGACCATCGCAAGCTCATCCGGGACGGTGTTTTGCCGCTTGGGAATGCCTACCACGACGTGACGGCGGCTGACGATCGCCATCTCGGGGTGGCGAATATCGTAATGCGCACCATCGGAGACGAAGAGCCTGAACGGCTCAAACGGCTCTTCCCGCAAGTATCGAAGAATATCGTCTGCACCCATATCAAGGATTATATCGGATCGCCGCGGTCGGTTCCACTTGGCCGCAGAATCCGGCCTGACTGGTTGAATTCGGGCGATTTTCGGCTGGGCGGGCGTGGTTGGCGGTTTTCTGTGAAATCGTTACAATGCCCGGCTCGGGTCGCTGGATTCGCGGTCTGAAATGTATATGGATGTAACGGGGCCGGTGTTGTCCGGTGCCAGAGTAGGATCGTTGAGAAACTAAGGAAGCAGAATGCCCAGACCAACGAAAGCGTTTCGTCGCCAGAAGATCAATGCCGCCATCGCGTACAAGCGCGGCGATAAGACTGAGGCTTACAAGCTTTGGGAGCAGGCGGCTAGCAGTACCAAAGAGCACGGGTACCAGAAGCGAAACAAAAAGAAGATAGCCGCAGAAGCAGCCGCCACCGAAGCGGCTGCGGCAGCGGCGAAAGAAGCCGCCGCAAAGGAAAAAGAAGCGGCAGACGCGGCTGCGAAAGCAGCGGCTGAAAAAGAAGCTGCGGAGTAGCACTCGCCCCGCCGCCTTGATGGCGGGGTCTGCGCTCGATCGTCCGCATCCTCACTTCCTATTCGCTGCGCGTTGAGTAGCCCGGCTGCTCAGTGCTCTGCTGGAGCAGCGAGTTGTTCCTAATCCCGGCCCCGCCTGACATGGTCAAGAAGACCGGGTAGAGCTTCCGACCAACCACTTTTCGAGTAAGAACCCGCCATGCCTTCAGTCTGACGTGCCGGTCGGGCGATCCGAGACCCACATCGTTTGACCCGCCGAATCGCTTGCA